>RFHG01000129.1 GCA_003696465.1 Gammaproteobacteria bacterium
AGATCGGCGGCGAACTCGGCCTGCTGGAAGTTGCCGGTGGCCACGTCCGGGTGCGGCTCGACCACCTCGCGCCACGGCAGAAGCCCCGCCATCGCCCCGGTCTGGATCGAAGGGTTCTGCACCCGCCGCTCCTCGCTGCGGGCAAGCTCGCGATACTTGGTGCGCAGGATCGTGTCGCGCATCCGCCCGAGCTTGGCGGCCACTTCGCCGGCGCTGATCGCCTCCATCAACCGGCGCATGGAATCGAGCGCGCGCTCGGCATCGTCATAGCTGAACGGCTCGTTGTGCGAGAGCCGGTTGCGCACCTCCAGAAGCTCCGAGACGATCGAGCGTTCGATCGGCCCCAGCACGCCCGCAAAGCTGTCCTTCCAGAACACCATCATGGTCTTCAGAAGGTTCGCCTGGTCCCAGGCGATCTCGCCCTTCGAGTTGGGCCTGAGCCCGTGCACCCGATTGACCACTTCCACCTGCCAGTGGCCCTGGACCGTCGCCTCCAGCCGCTTCTCCACGAAGGGGATCAGCGCCTCGGGCAACAGCTCCATGCCCTCGAAAACCGTCTGCCGTGCACTCTTTGCCATCTATGCCTGCCCTCAGAAAAGCCGCCCCTGGCGGTTCGTGTCTGTGTCGTGAATCTGCGCCGCCTCGCGGGTAAGGTCGGGCCACACCGCGATCAGCCCGTTGTAGGCCGTGGCCCCCTTGGCGTCCTGCCGCTTCGTGGCGCAGACCTCGTAGAGGTAATAGGCCAGGTCCTTGACCATCTCTGCCCGCTCGCCGCCGATCTTCTTCAAGAACACCGCCGCGGGATATTCGCCGTCATTCTCCAGCACGCGAATGAGGTGCTGGCAGCATTCCCAGACGGTCAGGTGATCGTCCGTCCCCGGGTCCCACTCGGGGTCGAGCTCGGAGCGCTTGAGGATCCGCACCTTGCCAGCGAGGCTTTCGACGATGCCGGCGTGGCGCACGCTGTCCACCGAGATGCCGCGGGCGCGGGCGAGGTTGTCGGCCGCGCCATAGTCGCCCTTGGCAAACCCGTGCTGTTCGAACCAGGTGGCGGCAAAGCGCGTCTCGGGGTCGAAATTGCCGTGCAGGTCGTTGAGGAACTCGTCGAGCTCGGCATTGATCAGCTGCAGCGCGGTCTTGACGCTCATCGCGCTGTCATCGGCCTCGAGAACGGCGCGGTAGCGCGAGAAGATGCCCATGCCCGGCCCGATGGCCGATTGCGGCATGTCGGCCGGCGCGATGTTGGCGGCCTGCAGCTCGGCAATCGCGGGCGGCAGCTCGCGCTTGAGCGCGCGGATGAACTCCGCCCGGGTGATCGTCTCGGCCGCCTCGGCCCGCTTGCGGCAGACGAGGACGACCGAGTTGGCAAGGGCGTTGGTGCCCGAGGCGATCATGCGGTTGGCCATCTCGGTGCGCAACGGCCAGGTGCCCACCACGGCATAGCCGGCCTCGACCACCGCCTGCAGGAAGGTCGCCCAGCCGGTGGAGCTGATCCCCTCGTCCTTGATCTCGCTTTGCTTGAAGGCGTAGTAGATCGTGGCCG
>RFHG01000130.1 GCA_003696465.1 Gammaproteobacteria bacterium
AGCCCTCATCATCGAGGTTGCCGACAACGGTCCGGAAATCCCCGAAACGCAGTTGCAGCATCTTTTCGAGCCCTTTCAGAGCAGCCGCGAGGACGGTACCGGCCTGGGGCTGTGGATCACCTATCAACTGGTTCACCAACTGGGTGGCAGCATCGCCGTGAACAGCAGCCCCGGAGAGACCCGCTTCTGGGTGATGCTGCCCCGGGAGACAGAGACATGAAGCACGGGGAAGGCCCCGCCCGGCAGTCCGCAGCGCACATCCTGCTGGTCGAGGACGACCCCATCATGGGCGAGTCCCTGCGTACCCGGCTGGAAATCGAGGGCTACACGGCCAGCTGGGCCAAAACCGTGGAAGCGGCCCGAAAGGCGCTGGCCGGGCCGGCGCCCGACATCGTCATCAGTGACATCCGCCTGCCGGACGGAAACGGCGAACAGCTGCTGGAGTGGATACACGACCAACTGGATCATCCGCCACCGGTTCTGTTCATGACCGCCTACGGCACCATTGACCAGGCCGTGCGCCTGCTCAAGCACGGTGCCAGCGACTACCTGACCAAGCCGCTCGACATCGAGCAATTGCTGCAGGGCATCCGCAAGGCACTCAATGCCCGGGGATGGATCGCCCCCGAGTCGGCCACCCGCGCGCTCGGTGTCTCGGAGGCCATGCGTGCCGTCGAGGATCAGCTCGTCAAGCTGGCCCAGTTTCCGGAAACGCCCGTGCTGCTGCACGGAGAATCCGGGGTGGGCAAGGAGGTGGCTGCCCGTTACCTGCACGACCTGCAGGCACCCGACCAGCCCTTCGAGGCCATCAATTGTGCCGCGATTCCCGAATCGCTCATCGGTTCGGAGCTCTTTGGCCACGAGAAGGGCGCCTTTACCGGGGCCGACCAGCGCCATGCGGGCCTCTTCGAACGGGCCGCCGGTGGCATTGCCTTCCTCGACGAGATCGGCGACATGCCCCTTGCGCTGCAGCCCACCCTGCTGCGCCTGCTGCAGGAAAGGCAGTTCCTGCGTCTGGGCGGCAACCAGCCGGTGGAGGCCCGTTGCCGCATCCTTTTCGCCACGCATCAGAACCTGCGCCAGCAGGTGCTGCAGGGGAATTTTCGCGAAGACCTCTACTACCGCATCAATGTCGTCCAGGTCGAGATTCCGCCCCTGCGTGAACGACGCAGCGATATCCCCTGGCTGGCCGAGCGATTCCTTCACGCCTTCAACAGCGTGCATCCCGAGTCGCCTCGACGGCTGTCGGCAGAGGCCCTGGACCTGCTCGGCCGTCACGACTGGCCCGGCAATGTCCGTGAGTTGAAGAACACCATCGAGCGGGCCTGCATCCTGGCCCGTGACACGCTCATCACCCCGGCCGAACTGGCCCTGAACGATCCGCCCGCGCCCGCCCCGGACACAGCGCTGGCACAGCATCTGAAACAGGACGAGCGCGAATACATCATCGCCATGCTGCGGGCCCACGGGCTGCGCGTTCAGGAAACCGCCCAGGCCCTCGGCATCAGCCGCAAGACCCTGTGGCAGAAAATGAAAAGGTATGGCATCGATCGCGACAAGCTCTGACCGGGAGTGCCCCGGCCCGGCCGGCAATTGCACTCATTGGCAAATGGATGCATGCTCGGAGGCAAGGCGCAACGGACAAGGCTCTGCATGGATATCTTCGTCGGCCGACAACCCATCTTCAATCGCGAGCGGCGCATCGTGGCGCACGAGCTGCTGTTTCGTGATGCCGGAGATGCGTCCGGAGCCGTGTTCGAGGATGGCGATGCGGCAACGCGGGAGGTGCTGGAGAGCGCCTTCGTCGATATCGGCCTGGACCGTCTGGCCGGACGCCAGCCGGTGTTTCTCAACCTGACCCGCAACTACCTGCTGCACCCCCCGCCCCTGCCGCCAAAGCAGGTGGTGTACGAGATCCTCGAGGACATCGATTTCGTCGACGACATCCAGCGCGCCATCGCCCGGCTCGCCGCGGATGGCTATCGCCTGGCACTGGACGACTATGTGGCCGAAAAGGCGGATCCGGCAGTGCTCTCCCGGGTACACATCATCAAGCTCGATGTGCTCGCACACGGCCCGCGCGAGCTGGAGCGCATTGTCGCCTCGCTGCGCGACTACCCTGCCCGCCTGCTGGCCGAGAAGGTGGAGGACGAGGCCACCTGGACCCGCTGCCTGGCGCTGGGCTTCGATCTGTTCCAGGGCTACTGGTTTTCACGCCCGCAGGTGATCCGCGGCCGGCGCCTACAGGCCAACCAGGCCATCGTGCTGCAGCTCTTGCGGCTGGTGCACAAGCCGGCACCCGACTTTCGCGAGCTGGAAAAGCTCATCAGCCAGGACGTGAACCTGAGCTACAAGCTGCTGCGCATGATCAACTCGCCCTACTACGGGCTGTCGCGCAAGATCGAGTCGGTGCGCCGGGCGCTGGTGTACATCGGCCAGGATGCCCTGCGCGGCTGGCTGTCGATGCTGTCGGTACGCGAGCTGGACGAGCAGAACCGCGGGCTCACCGGGCTGGCCCTGACCCGGGCCCGGATGTGCGCCCTGCTGTGCCCGAACGAGCAGGAACGCGATGCCTGGTTCACGGTCGGCCTGTTCTCGGTGCTGGACCAGCTCACCGGCCTGCCGATGGAGGAGGTGCTGGCGGGCCTGCCGCTGTCGGACGATGTGGTGGCCGCCCTGCTGCACGGGCTGGGCCCGATGGGTGAGGCCCTGGCCTGCGCCATTGCCCTTGAGAATCCGCGCGAGACCGAGCCGCAGGACCGGCGCACCGCCGGCCTTTCGGCCGAAGAGGTGGCGGCACGTTATCTGGAGGCCGTGGCCTGGGCGCAGGAACAGATGCAGGCGCTGGGCTAAGCCAGCGCGAACTTGAATCTCCCTCCACCGAACACATGATATTAAAAGCGCAGGAATCTGCGTGGTTGTACTGTGCGCAAAGGACGGCATTGCAGCGACAGTTATCATCCCGGAGTAAGGACAAGAGTGTCAGCCCCATTGCATGCAGGACCATATTCGAGCGTTTCTGCAGGAGAGAATGATGATGAAATACTGGATGACGCCTCTGCTTCTGGTACTTGGCCTGAGTATTCAGGGTATGGCCAGTGCAGATTCTATCCAAGGTGGAGCCGAACGCCGTGCATTTGAAGCGGGAGATCAGCCCGTCTTGCAGACTGACCTGGCGCGCTGCCCTGTGGGTGAAGTGACGCCAGAGTTCCAAATCGTGCGCGGGGGCTACGAATGTGCCCGCTTCCGAGACCGGATCTGGTTGCGACCCACAGCCGTCTCGACCGTCTTGTGGCTACCCTTCCCCGAACCGTTGAAAGGGGATTTCTCGCTTGAGTTCCCGGTATGGCTGGCCGAGGATGGATGCGCCTTCGTCGAGTTCCGCCTGCACGCCGACAGCCATCCCGATGACTGGGAAGACAACCCCTACGCATACGTCAACCATGTGCTGGCCGGTGGACATCTGGCCTGTTCGGCCCAGCCAACCAGTTTCGGCAGCCGCAACACACCTGGACGACCGCGAATGGACTTGCAGACACGTCTGTCCCGGGAGACCATCCACCGGATTGCGGTGCAGGTGAGACGCGGACAGATCCGGTTCTATGTAGATGGTCGCCGCATCGCCATCCGCCCGTTCCGACCGAGCCGACCGATCAGCGGGCTTTCCCTCTACTTTGCCCGGCATGTCGGCACACGCAGGACCTTTGCCGAGGCACCAGCCCTGGTGGGCAACATCCGGCTCGCCACCTACAGCCAGGCCGAACCCATTCCGGCCGCAGAGCGGGATCTTATTCGTGATCTCGGCGCCGTGCAGACCCCGGAAGGACTCAAGGTCACGCTGGCGGAGAAAATTCTCTTCGATTTCGGCAAATGGTCGCTTAAACCTGAGGCCGCTCGGACGCTGGATCGTCTGGCTCAACTGGCCCAGGTGCGCAAGGGGGAAATCCGTATCGAGGGACATACTGACAATGTCGGTTCTCCTGCC
>RFHG01000131.1 GCA_003696465.1 Gammaproteobacteria bacterium
AGCGCGTGGACAGCGGCCAGAATGGCGCCGAATGGCAGCGCCGCTTCGTCACCGTGCATGGCCCGGGCATGGACGAACTCGCCGCCAGCATGCTGCACTGGCAAAAACAGGACCTGCCCGTCCACCAGTGGGATCTTTGACCATGACCGAAAGCCTGCTCACCATCACCGACCGGATTCCGGATGGCCTGCTCGAGGCCAGCGCGCGGGATCTGCACCGCATCCTCCCCGGCCCGACGCTTATCCATCTGCCGGGGCGTCGGCCCGAGCCCCTGTTCGTGTCCATCCTGCTGCACGGCAACGAGGACACGGGCCTGCTGGCCATGCAGAATATCCTTCACCGTTACGACACGGATGGCCTGCCACGCGCCCTGTCCCTGTTCATCGGCAACGTGGCCGCGGCCGCACAGGGCCTGCGCCGGCTGGAGGGACAGCCCGACTACAATCGCGTCTGGCCCGGTGGCGACCACTGGATGGACAGTCCCGAGGCTGCCATGATGGCGCGCGTCGTCGACGAGATGCGCCCGCGCCATACCTTCGCCAGCATCGACATCCACAACAACACCGGCCTCAACCCGCACTATGCCTGCGTCAACCGTCTCGACCACCGGCATCTGCAACTGGCTACCCTGTTCGGACGCACCGTGGTCTATTTCATCCGCCCCACGGGCGTGCAGTCCATGGCCATGGGCGCCCTGTGTCCGGCCACCACCCTGGAATGCGGCAAGCCGCACCAGCCGCACGGTATCGAGCGCGCCACCGAATTCGTCGACGCCTGCCTGCATCTGGAACACATCCCCGATCACCCCGTGGCGCCTCACGACATCGACCTGTTCCACACCGTGGCCCAGGTCACCATTGCGGAACAGACCGATTTCAGTTTCAGCCGCCGCGATGCCGACCTCTACCTCAACGAGGACCTCGACCACATGAACTTCCGCGAGGTCCCCGCAGGCACCGTGTGGGGCCGGGTCAACCGCCCCGGCGCCTGTCCCGTGGCGCGGGACGAACACGGCCGCGATGTCACCGCCGATTACTTTGAACTGCACCCCCAGGCTGAGGACGCGGAAGGTACCGGCCTGCTGGTCCTTCGCCGCAGCGTCATGCCCTCCATGCTCACCCTCGACGAACGAGTGGTCCGGCAGGATTGTCTGTGTTACCTGATGGAACGCCTTTCTCCAGGTGAGCCTTTGCTTTGACAAAATTCCAAGGCTACGGCTAGACTGGCAAAAAAACACAGGGAGCGTGACATGAGTGAAATTGAATACCATACTGGTTCTGGCCTTCTGATATGGAAATCGAAGGGGAGACAATGGCGGGCCTTGAGCGGTAGCAGGCGCTACAAACCCTTGCCAATTGGCAGATATCTGGTAGATCGGCGCCACGCAACAACCTTTACATCTTCCATCGAGAAACCTTTCCAAGGGCCCGACGAAAAGGTTTCTTCGTCCCTTTAAAACCCCTATTCGAGACTTCCCGGGGTAAGCAGGATGGACGCCTGGGCATTCACCCGGACGGAAATGTTCCGGGCACTCGCGGCTGTATAGGAATTCAGGAAAACGCAGTCGAGTTTTACCGCTTGCTTGAAACCATGCCAACCACACGCCCTTTGTTTCTGGAGGTTCTTCCATGAAGTACGGCCACGTCATCCTCATGATAACACTCATGGTCACCGTACTTCTTTCGCTCTCAGCCCATGCATATGAAAAGCTTCAATTTTCCTTTCGGGAGCTTGGGGGAAAGGAATGGCAAACCAGTAATTATTCCACGATGGCATCCCGTGCTTTGAAATTGAAGACCCCGGCACGATTCTGCATTCTGCTGCTGGCCAGCCGACCCGAGGGGCGCGAAAGCGAACGCAAGCAGCGCCAGGCACTCGATCGGATACTCGATGCGGAACACCCCGAACGGGAATACTTCGGACTGACGCTCGTAACAACCCACACGGAAAGCACACCGGCCACGACAGCAGAAATTTACGGCGGGCCGGCTCCTGCTGCGCAGTACCGTGAACATGTGGCCGCCCCGGAGGTGGGTCGCCGCGTCCTTGGGCAGGCACCTTTCGCCATGCTGCTCGTCGATGGCACAGGGCAGGTACTTGCTCGAACCGAACATCCCCTGCTTCGTGAAGACGCATTGCTTTTCTGGCTGGAACAAGGTGCAGGAAGGTGTTCGTGGATACCGCAACCTCACGAAGGCCAAACGGGGCATATGCACTGAACCAGTTTGACCAGGGGTTCAGGTGGTAGACCAGTCTCCCGCTTGGGCCCTGAAAGAGTCGGTTACCGGCTCCAGCGCCACGCTCTTGATCTGGGCCACCACGGCCCGGCCGGGGGCGAGATCCAGCGCGCGTACCGAGCGGCGGGTCACGCGCGCCAGCAGCTCATGCCCGCTGACGGAAAGGTGTACCAGGCAGGTGCCCGGCCCCTCTTCCTCGATCCACTCGATGCGGGCAGGCAGGCGGTTGAGGATGCTGCTGCGCGCCGTTTCATCGAGGGCCAGACTGACCTCGCGCGCCGGGATGCGCAGGCGCACAGGCGTGCCGGCAGTCAGCGCCGGCGAGGGAAGCAGCAACCGATGCCCGGCCGCCTCCACCTCCAGCAGCGCGTCTTCTTCAAGATGGCCGAGTACCCGGCCATGCAGCAGGGACAGCGGCCCCTCCCCCTCCCGCGTGATGCGCGGCAGCAGTTCCGTCACCGACCCCTCGTGCGTGATGCGCCCGTCTGCCATCAGCAGCACGCGATCGGCCAGCCGTGCCACCTCCTCGGCGCTGTGGGTCACATACAGGATGGGTAGCGCCAGGGACCGGTGCAGACGCTCGAGAAACGGCAGGATCTCCGCCTTGCGCCGGGCGTCCAGTGCGGCCAGCGGCTCGTCCATCAGCAACAGCCTGGGGCTCGTGGCCAGGGCGCGGCCAACCGCAACGCGTTGACGCTCTCCTCCGGAGAGCCCCTGCGGTCGCCTGCCGAGCAGCGGGCCCAGGTCGAGCAGTTCGATGATCTCCTCCAGCCGGATGCGTCGCTCGCTTTCCGGCACCCGTTTCCAGCCATAGCGCAGATTGCCCTCCACGCTCAGGTGCGGAAACAGGCTCGCCTCCTGGAACACGAAGCCCAGCGCACGGTGGTGCACGGGCACGAAACGCTTTGCGTCCTGCCAGACCGCACCGTCCACCACGACGCGGCCCCGGGCCCCGCGCTCCAGTCCGGCAATGGTACGCAGCAGGCTGGTCTTGCCACAACCGGATGGGCCGAACAGGGCCGTGATGCCCGGCTCATCCACGCGAAAATCGACATCCAGACGGAAGTCGCCACGCTCGAGCTGGAGACTGACTTCAAGGCTCACCGAATCATTCCGCCATCAGGCGACAGGCCATCACCTGCCGTGACCTTCCGGTGATACATGCTTTCAGGCTGCCAGCTCGATCTGCAGGCTCTTGCCAAGCGCCCGAGCCGCACGCTCCAGCGTTAGCAGCGTAACGGAGGGGTTGTCAGGGTCGAGCAGCCGTTCAAGGGACGAACGGCTGGTTCCCATCCGCCTGGCCAGTTCGGTCTTGGTCAGATTTTGTTCCTTCATCAGTTCCCGGAGCTGATGTGCAATGACGCGTTTGACCGCAATGGCTTCCGCCTCTGCCAGTAGGCCCTCCTCATCGAGAAAGTCGTCAAAACTGCTACCGATATGCTTGTTCATGTCAGTTCTCCAAGGTGGCGCGCCGCTTTCTCGCCAGTTGCAGGTCGGCCTGCGGGGTCTTCTGCGTCTTCTTGATAAATCCGTGCAGCAGGATCATTTGCTCGCCTTGCACGGTAAAAAGGATCCGTGCGATCCGCCGATCAAGACGGCAGCGCACCTCCCAAAGACCCTGTTCCAGTTTCCGCACCACGGGCATGCCCACTGGCCAGCCAAACTGGACGGTCTTGATGTCGGCACCGATGTGCTGCCGGTCTACCCTGTCCAGACCCTTCAGCCATTCGCGGACCGGCTCGGAGCCCGATTCCGTCCGATAGAAAAATACTTCCAGTGGCATCCCTTCCTCCTGTTAATGAGTGTACCATATTTGGTACTAGCTTGCCCTGCGCTCCGTTCTGCCGGCCCATTGCAGCAAGAGCAGCACGACAAAGGAGAGCACCAGCAAGCCGGCCGAGAGGCGATGGGCGCTTGCATAGTCCAGCGCCTCGACATGGTCGTAGATGGCAATGGACAGGACCTGGGTCTCGCCGGGAATGTTGCCGCCGATCATCAGCACCACGCCGAACTCCCCCACGGTGTGGGCAAAGCCGAGCACCATGGCGGTGAGGAAGCCGCCCCGGGCCAGCGGCAGGGCCACGCTCAGGAAGCGGTCGAGCGGCCCTGCACGCAGGGTGGCGGCTGCCTCCAGCGGCCGGCTGCCCAGGGCGCGGAAGGCATTCTGCAGGGGCTGCACCACAAAGGGCAGGGAATACAGCACCGAGCCGATCACCATGCCGGTAAAGCTGAAGGCCAGCCGGGGCCCGCCCAGGGCCGCAACCAGACTGCCCACCGGCCCTTCCGGTGCCAGGGCCACCAGCAGGTAGAACCCCACCACGGTGGGCGGCAGGATCAGCGGCAGGGCCACCAGGGCCTCGAATACCGGCGCCAGCCGATTCCGGGTATGGGCCAGCCACCAGGCCAGCGGGGTACCGATCAGCAGCAGGATGAGCGTGGTCACCGCTGCCAGACGCAAGGTGATATACAGTGCCTGCAGATCACTCTCAGCCATCGGTCGGCACCTCATAACCTCCGGCCCGGATCAGCTCCCGTGCCTCCGGCATCCGCAGCCATTCGAGAAAGGCCCGTGCCGAGGGTCTGTCGCGCAACAGGACGAGCTGCTGTTCGATGGGTTCATGCAGGGTCTGCGGGACCTGCCAGGCCGAGCCCTTGCGGGCCGCGTCAAGCGCCTGCCACTGGGCAGCGGCGATGAAGCCCAGCTCGGCGTTGCCGCTGCGCACGAAGTGGAAGGCCTGGGCGATGTTCTCGCCCCGTACCAGCTTGCGCGAGAGCGCCTGCCATAGCCCCAGCCGTTGCAGTGTCTGCTGTGCCGCTCGCCCGTAGGGTGCAAGGCGCGGATTGGCAATGGCCAGACGGTGAAAATCGGCCCGGCTCAGGGTCTGCTGCGGGTCACCGATGCGCTGCGGATCCGGGCTCCACAACACCAGGCGCCCCACCGCATAGGTCTGCCGCGTGTCCTTCACGGCCAGTCCCTCGCGCTCCAGACGCTCGGGCCGTTCGCGATCGGCGGCAAGAAACACATCGAAGGGTGCGCCGTGTCGAATCTGGGCATACAGGCGACCGGTGGCACCCGGTACCAGCACCACCTGCTGACCCTGCGCCTGTTCGAAACGCTCGGCGAGCGCGCGGGCCACCGGAAGGAAGTTGCTCGCCACGGCCACGCGCAACGGCTCGTTCGGCCCGGCCGCTGCTGCCCCCGCCAGCAGACAGCACAGCAGCACGGCAGACAGATACCGCCTCATCCCGGCCTCAGCGTTGCGCCAGCCAGTCGCGCACGGCCGCGGCGTCGCCCCGGAAGGCCACCGGCAACTCGCTGCGCTGCATCTGGTAGTGATACATGGGGTCGTAGTATTCGGTCAGCAGGAAGCCGATCCACTCGCGGTGGGCCTCGGTCTCTCCGGTCAGGTGCTGGGCCCGCAGGGCCAGCTCGAAACGCTTGATCAGCTCACGGTGCCGCTCGCCGCCAAGCCGCTTGCGAATGCGGTTCATGCTGTCGAGGATCGAGTTCTGCCATCCGGTGAACCCGTTTCCAGGGTCGTGTGCAAGCCACCGCGCCTGGGCCTCGATGACATATTCCTGCAGGGTGTTGTCCACGCGTTCCTCGAGCGGGACCTCCAGCACGATGCGCTGCGCGCCCTGATACAGGCCCCGATGAATACCTTCGGGCAGACGCAGGACCCCGATCTTGCGTCCCTCGTCCTCGAACAGAAGATACGGATGCCCGGCATGCAGATAGTGGATCAGGGCATAGGCCAGGGCATTCTCGAAGGCGATCTGGCGCGGCTGCGGCTCGATATGGCGGCCGAAGGCCGAGCCGCGGTGGTGGGCCAGCCCTTCGAGGTCGATCATGTGGGGCTGTTCACGCAGGAACAGGGTCTTGCCCACCCCGGTCAGGCCGGCGAGCACATAGCGCGGCATGGCCTGCAGCCG
>RFHG01000011.1 GCA_003696465.1 Gammaproteobacteria bacterium
GCTCAACCCTGATGCCTTCGCCTCGCCCGCGTTCCATGTCTTCAGCGGCGGCCTCATCCTCGGCGCCTTCTTCATTGCCACCGACCCGGTCACTGCCAGTACCACCCCGCTGGGCCGGCTTATATATGGCATGGGTATCGGCATCCTCGCCTGGATCATCCGTACCTGGGGCAACTACCCCGACGGCATCGCCTTTGCCGTGCTGCTGATGAATCTGGCCGCGCCGACCATCGACTATTACACCAGGCCGCGCGTGTTCGGTGCCCACAGGGAGAAGGGCGACACATGAACACGATGATGCGTCATGTGCTGACCTCCACCGTGCTGCTGGCCCTGTTCGGCATTGCCGGGGCCGGCAGCGTGGCGGTGGTGCACGAGCTGACGAAGGAGCGCATTGCCGCCAACATCCGCGCCACCATGCTGAAAAGCCTCAACGACGTGCTGCCGCCCTCGGAGTACGACAACGACATCCTCTCCGACACCATCGAGGTGTGGGATGCCAACCTCACCCCGGGTGCGCCCACGACCATCTACCGGGCGCGCAAGGACGGCCAGCCGGTTGCGGCCATCTTCGACATCAACGCACCCGGCGGTTATGGCGGCTCCATCCACCTGCTGGTGGGCATCCGCGCGGATGGCCGCCTCAGTGGCGTACGCGTGGTCGAACACCACGAAACGCCGGGGCTGGGCGATGCCATCGAGGCAGGCAAGTCGGACTGGATCCTGCAGTTCCGCGGCCTGTCGCTGGACAACCCGCCCGAGGCCCAGTGGAAGGTCAAGCGGGACGGGGGGCAGTTCGACCAGTTCACAGGGGCCACCATCACGCCGCGCGCGGTCGTGAAGGCCGTGCGCAATGCACTACGCTATTACCGTGAGCACCGGGACGAGATCTTCACCGCCCCGGCCACGCCCAGCGCAGCCGAACAGGAGGCAGAAAGCCATGAGTGAAACACCCTATCGCCAGATCATCGTCGACGGGCTGTGGCACAACAACACCGGCCTGGTCCAGCTGCTGGGGCTGTGCCCGCTGCTGGCCGTGACCAGCACCGTGGTCAATGGCCTGGGCCTCGGGCTGGCCACCGTGGCCACCCTGGTGGCCTCCAATACCGTGGTCTCGCTGATCCGCAATCATGTTCGGCAGGAAGTGCGGGTACCGGTGTTCGTGCTCATCATCGCCTCCATCGTCACCGTGATCGAGCTGATCATGCATGCCTGGTTCCACGAGCTGTACCTCATTCTCGGCATCTTCATCCCGCTGATCGTCACCAACTGCGCCATTCTCGGTCGGGCCGAGGCCTTCGCTGCCAAGCACGATGTGGGCCGCGCCGCGCTGGACGGGCTGATGATCGGGCTGGGGTTCGCCGCGGTGCTGGTGGTGCTCGGTGCCCTGCGCGAGCTGATCGGCAGTGGCACCCTGCTGGCCCATGCCCAGCTCCTGTTCGGCAGCATCGCGGAGGGCTGGGAATTCAGGCCCTTCGAGCACTACCGCGGCTT
The DNA here is from genome assembly GCA_003696465.1 of Gammaproteobacteria bacterium. Classification (GTDB taxonomy): domain Bacteria; phylum Pseudomonadota; class Gammaproteobacteria; order J044; family J044; genus J044. The sequence goes on from RFHG01000011.1 coordinate 1,495, forward strand.
CCTGGTGGCGGTGCTGCCGCCCGGCGCGTTCTTCGGCCTGGGCCTGCTCATCGCGCTCAAGAACATCATCGACCGCCGGGCCGAACGCAAGGCCGCCTCACTCAAGGCACGCGTGGGCAACGCACCCGCAACGCAGGCCACCTGAAGCCGGGCATGAACGCCGAAAAACGCCGCGAAATCTTTCGCCGCTTCAAGGAGGCCAACCCCAACCCCACCACCGAGCTGGTGTATCACAGCCCGTTCGAGCTGCTGATTGCCGTCATCCTCTCGGCACAGGCCACCGATGTCAGCGTCAACAAGGCCACGGAAAGGCTGTTCAAGGTGGCCAACACCCCGCAGGCCATCCTCGAGCTGGGCGAGGAGCGGCTCAAGGGCTACATCCAGCACATCGGGCTGTACAACACCAAGGCGAAGAACATCATCGAGACCTGCCGCATCCTGGTCGAGAAGTACAACGGCGAAGTACCCCGCACCCGCAAGGAACTCGAGGCCCTGCCCGGCGTAGGCCGCAAGACCGCCAACGTGGTACTCAATACCGCCTTTGGCGAGCCGACCATGGCAGTGGACACCCACATCTTCCGCGTGGCCAACCGTACCCGCCTCGCGCCGGGCAAGACCCCGCTGCAGGTGGAAAGGAAACTGCTCAAGGTCATCCCCAAGGAGTATCTCAGGGACGCCCATCACTGGCTCATCCTCCACGGGCGCTACACCTGTACCGCCCGCAACCCCAAGTGTGGCCGCTGCCTGATCAACGATCTCTGCGAGTGGCCGGAAAAGGACCTCTCCCGCACATGATCTTCGGCAACGACCGCGACCGGCTCAGGCGCCAGTGGTTCAAGGCCTGGCAGTCCCATCTTTCCGGCCGTCCGCTCGAGCCGCTCGAGCGGCAGATCGTCGGCGTGCTGCTGGCCCATCCCGAGTACCAGCCGCTGGTAGCCAGCGAGGCGGGACTGAATGCGGAATTTCCGCCCGAGCTGGGCCAGACCAACCCCTTCCTGCACATGGGCCTGCATCTCGCAGTGCGCGAACAACTGCAGCTCGACCGCCCGGCCGGAATCCGCGCAATCTGGGAACAACTCATGGAAAAACAGACAGATGCGCACCATGCCGAGCACCTGCTCATCGACTGTCTCGCAGAGCAGCTGTGGCTTGCCCAGCGCAATGGCCGACCGCCCGATGAGGGGGCCTACCTCGACTGCGTGCGCCAGCACACAAAATCCGCATGAAACGGATGTGAACCTTTGGCCGATCCGGCACACTAAACCCCTGTATGGGTCGCGACCCATGCACGCGGATCACCCGCAACACGAATTCGTTTCAGACAGAACCCCAGGAGGGAATGCACATGAGCAAGAAGAACAGCGTACGTCTCGCCACCCTTGGTGCCATGACCGTCTCCATCGCCGCCATGGGCGCGGCCCAGGCAGCAGACCAGGGCTCCCCCTTCGGCATGACCAGCCTGTCCGAGGGCTACAAGGTGGCCGGCATGAAGGAAGGCAAGTGCGGCGAAGGCAAGTGCGGTGCCGGCATGAAGAAGAATCACAAGATGAAGGAAGGCAAGTGCGGCGGCATGAAGAAAGAAACCAAGGAAGGCAAGTGCGGTGGCATGAAGAAGGAATCCAAGGAAGGCAAGTGCGGTGGCATGAAGAAGGAAACCAAGGAAGGCAAGTGCGGCGGCATGAAGAAGGAAACCAAGGAAGGCAAGTGCGGCGGCATGAAGTAATCCCTGCCCGCTCTGTATCCCGGGGGCGCCACATCGGCGCCCTTTTTGTCTCTGCCATCTTGATTACCGCGCCATATGCCCCATGATGGGAGTCAGAACAATCCAATCAGGGGGTAATCGCAACATGTCCGACCAGGAACTCATCAAAAAAGTCCGTGCGGCACTGGAAGTCGACCCGCACGTCAACACCCATCACGACGAATTTCACATCCATACCGAGGGCAGCGTGGTCACCCTTGGCGGCACCGTGGCCGACATCATCGAGAAGCGCCGGGCCGTCATCGCAGCCTCGAAGGTCGATGGCGTGCGCGAGGTCATCGACGAACTGCGTGTCAAACCGGCCGAGCCCATGGGCCAGGACCAGTGCCTGCAGCATGTGCGCGATGCCCTGTACGAAGAGCCCGCCTTCTGCGACTACCGGCTCGTCGCCGTCAACCACAAGGACGAGCGCGAGATCGTGCGCGATCCGGCCGAGGCCGCCGGCGAGATCATCATGGTCGTGGAGGAGGACAACCGCGTCGTCCTCGGCGGCCAGGTGCGCAGCCTCTCCCACCGCCGGCTGGCCGAAGTGCTGAGCTGGTGGGTGCCCGGCAGCACCGATGTGAAGAACGACCTCGAAGTGGTGCCGCCGGAAGAGGACAACGACGGCGAGATCCTCGATGCCGTCGAGCTGGCGCTGGAAAAGGATCACATGGTCAATCCCGCCGACATGACCGTCGGCTGCAAGGACGCCGTGGTCACCCTCCGTGGAGGAATCCCTACCGGGGTCCAGAAGCGGTTTGCCGAATACGACGCCTGGTACGTCAACGGCGTGGTCGATGTCATCAACGAACTGGTGCCCGTGGATCCGGCCGACCTGCACGAAGGCGCCTGACACGCACCGGAAAACGGTCTGTACGAGGGGGTCTTGTGACCCCCTTTTTCCGTTTGCGCGGAACATTATTGCCCCTTTCTGTTCAATACTCCTGCAAGCACCAAAAAACAACACTGCCCCAAAGGAGAAGAACATGAGCGAACCCTCTCCGATTTTGCCTGACTTCCTGATCGGATTCCTCGAGTTTTCCGCCTACCTGTTCGTTTTTTCCATTGGCCTCATCGTCCTCTGGCTGGCCTTCCTTTACGTGGTGGACCGGGCACAGACGGCTGATGCCATTCGCCACAACTATCCTGTCATCGGCCGCCTGCGTGGCCTGTTCCTGCACCTGGGGAAGTTCTTCCGCCAGTACTTCTTCGCCTTCGACCGCGAGGAGATGCCCTTCAACCGGGCCCAGCGCGAATATGTCTACCGGGCCAGCCGAGACGAGGACAACACCATCGCCTTTGGCTCCACCCGGCATATACAGGAACCGGGCTCGGTGCTGTTCGTCAACTGCCCCTACCCCAAGCTCGATGTCGAATCCACCGAACCGGAACCGGTGATCATCGGCCCCTATTGCCGCGAACCCTTCGAACATGCCTGCATCTTCAACATCTCCGGCATGAGTTATGGGGCCCTGTCCAAACCGGCCGTGCGCGCGCTCTCGCACGGCGCTCATGCCGCCGGCTGCTGGCTCAACACCGGCGAGGGCGGCCTCTCGCCCTGGCATCTGGAGGGCGGAGCGGAACTGGTGTTCCAGATCGGCACCGCCAAGTACGGCGTACGCGACGAGTATGGTAATCTGTCCGACGAGAAGCTGCGGGAAGTGGCGGCCCACCCGCAGGTACGCATGTTCGAGATCAAGCTGAGCCAGGGCGCCAAGCCCGGCAAGGGCGGCATCCTGCCCGCGGAAAAGGTCACGGAAGAGATCGCGCGCATCCGCGGCATCCCGCCGCACAAACCCTCACTCAGCCCCAACCGCCATCCGGAGATCGACAGCAACGACGACCTCATCGGCATGATCCGCCGCATCCGCCATGTCACCGGCAAACCGGTGGGCTTCAAGACCGTCATCGGGGCCTGGGGCTGGCTCGACGCCCTGTTCATGCGCATCAACGAACTGGGGCCGGAACAAGCCGCACCCGACTTCATCACCATCGACAGTGCCGACGGCGGCAGCGGCGCGGCACCGATGACGCTGATGGACTATGTCGGCCTGCCCATCAGCGAAAGCCTGCCCCTGGTCATCGACCGGCTCGAGGCGCATGGCCTGCGCGAGCGCATCCGCGTCATCGCCTCCGGCAAGCTGATCGACGCCGGCAGCGTGGCCTGGGCCCTGTGTACCGGGGCCGATTTCGTGGCTTCCGCCCGCGGCTTCATGTTCTCGCTGGGCTGCATCCAGGCCCTGCAATGCCACCGCAACACCTGCCCCACCGGGGTCACCACCCACAACCCCCGCCTGCAGACCGGTCTCGACCCCATGGAAAAGGCCGAAAGGGTAGCCAGCTACGCCCGCCACATCGAACACGAAGTCGGCGTCATCGCCCACTCATGCGGCGTGCGCAATCCGCGGGAACTCAGGCGCTTCCATGCCCGCATCGTGCAGGCAGACGGCAGCTCCATACCGCTTGATGAGCTGTATGACCACAAGCGGCTGGCAGAGCGGCACTGATGA
>RFHG01000132.1 GCA_003696465.1 Gammaproteobacteria bacterium
AAACGTTTCATAGTCCTTGAACCCCTTCTGGGTGATTTCGTTTTCGAGCAGGGCAGTGGAGGCGGCGATGGCCTCGCGTGGCCCGGCCTGCTGCTCGGCCTCGAGCATGCGGGCATAAAGATTGCTGAAATAGTGCACTGCCTCGGTTCGGGGCCTGCGCCGAACCGAGAAGTAGCCGCTGGCCTGTCCGGAGGTCTCGGTATCGGGCGTCACATTGGCCAGCACCCAGTAGTGGTCGCCGTTCTTGCACAGGTTCTTGGTGTAGGCGAAGCATTCCCGCCCGGACTGGATGTAGTCCCACAGCAGCTTGAAGATGGCGCGCGGCATGTCCGGGTGACGCAGGATATTGTGCTGTACGCCCAGCAGCTCGTCCTCCCGGTAGCCGCTGATGTGCATGAAGATGCGGTTGGCATAGGTGATCCGCCCCTTGAGATCGGTCTTGGAGACGATGAAGTCCTGGTCCCCAAGCTGGATCTCCCGTTGCGTCGGATTGATCCGGTTCTTCATACCGAGGCTCCTGTTCCCTGGCCACCGCTTGCACGCGGGGCACAGTCCCTTTGGGTTGCAGTTGTGGCATGCCCGCCCTGGCACTCTGCGGAGCCTTGCGGACCTCGGCCAGTATAGCGGCACGATTGGCGGATACTTTAGAACATTTGCCATCTCACGCAAGCCTCGGGCGGGGTGTTGCTTGTCAGTCGGGCACTCCATCCGGTATCTTCGGGCGCCAACATGCACAAGATATGGGGCTTGCTGCCCCGCAGGAGCCTGCACTGCCCATGAGTGACTACAACGCCTCGGACATCGAGGTCCTCTCCGGCCTCGAGCCGGTGCGCAAGCGCCCGGGGATGTATACCGACACCACGCGGCCCAATCACCTCGCCCAGGAGGTGATCGACAACAGCGTGGACGAGGCGCTTGCCGGCCATGCCAGCCGCATCGATGTGGTGTTGCGCCGTGACGGCTCACTATGTGTGACCGACGATGGCCGTGGCATGCCGGTGGACCTGCATCCGCAGAAGAAGCTGCCGGGCGTGGAAGTGATCCTGACCACCCTGCATGCCGGCGGCAAGTTCTCCGACAGGAACTATCAGTTCTCCGGTGGCCTGCACGGGGTCGGCGTCTCGGTGGTCAATGCCCTGTCGAAGCGCCTGGAGGTGGAGATACGCCGCGACGGAAAGCTCTGGCGCATGGCCTTTGCCAACGGCGAGAAGGTCGAGGACCTGCAGGCCGTGGGCGAGGTGGGCCGGCGCAACACCGGCACCCGGGTCTGCTTCTGGCCCGATGCGCAGTATTTCGACTCGGTACGTTTCTCGGTGCCGAAGCTCAGGCACGTGCTGCGCGCCAAGGCCGTGCTCTGTCCCGGGCTCACGGTCACCTTTACCGACGAGACCACTGGCGAGACCGAGACCTGGCACTACGAGCAGGGGCTGCGTGACTACCTCATGGAAGCGGTTCGGGGCTGGCCGACGCTGCCCGAGGAACCCTTCTTGGGCAGCATGCAGGGCGAGACCGAGGCCGTGGACTGGGCCGTGATCTGGCTGCCCGAAGGCGGTGAGCCGGTCGCGGAAAGCTATGTGAACCTGATCCCGACTCCCCAGGGCGGTACGCATGTCAACGGTCTGCGGGCAGGGCTCACCGAGGCCATCCGCGAGTTCTGCGAGTTTCGCAACCTGCTGCCGCGCGGGGTCAGGATCAGCCCCGAGGATGTGTGGGACAGGATCAGTTATGTGCTCTCGGCCAAGCTGCAGGATCCGCAGTTTGCCGGCCAGACCAAGGAACGCCTGTCCTCGCGCGAGGCTGCGCCCTTCATCTCCGGGGTGGTCAAGGATGCCTTCAGCCTGTGGCTCAACCAGCATCCGGCCGTGGGCGAACAGCTGGCCCAGCTGGCCATCAGCAATGCCCAGCGGCGCATGCGCCAGGGCAAGAAGGTGGCGCGCAAGAAGGTCTCCCAGGGACCGGCACTGCCCGGCAAGCTGGCCGACTGTGCCTCCACCGATCTGGCCCGGACCGAGCTGTTCCTGGTCGAGGGTGACTCGGCCGGCGGTTCCGCCAAGCAGGCGCGCGACCGGGAGTTCCAGGCCATCATGCCGCTGCGCGGCAAGATCCTGAATACCTGGGAGGTGGATTCCGACCAGATCCTCGCCTCGCAGGAGATCCATGACATCTCGGTGGCCATTGGTGTCGATCCGGGCTCGAATGACCTCTCCGGCCTGCGCTACGGCAAGGTCTGCATCCTGGCCGATGCCGATTCCGACGGCCTGCACATCGCCACCCTGCTGTGCGCCCTGTTCGTGCGCCACTACCGTCCGCTGGTGGAGCAGGGGCATGTGTTCGTGGCCATGCCGCCGCTGTTTCGCATCGATGTCGGCAAGGAGAAGTACTATGCCCTTGACGAGGCCGAAAAGGAGGGGGTGCTCAATCGCATCCAGGCCGAGAAGAAGAAGGGCAAGGTGGTGGTCACCCGCTTCAAGGGCCTGGGCGAAATGAATCCGATGCAGTTGCGCGAGTCCACCATGGCCCCGGAGACCCGCCGGCTGGTGCAGCTCGTGCTGGAACCGGGAGACAACACCTTTACCCTGATGGACATGCTGCTGGCCAAGAAACGGGCTGCCGACCGTCGCCACTGGCTGGAGCAGAAGGGCGATCACGCGGAGCTGCTGGCATGAGCGCGCCGGTATTCAGCCAGACCGTCATCGCCCTGGTGTGGGACTTCGACAAGACCCTCATTCCCGGCTACATGCAGCGGCCACTGTTCGAGCGCTACGGGGTGGACGAAAAGGTCTTCTGGGGCGAGGTCAATGCGCTCAACGAACGCTACCGCGAGATGGGCTGCGAGCAGGTTTCAAACGAGATGGCCTATCTCAATCACATCCTGGAATACACCGAGCAGGGGCGCTTTGCCGGGCTCAACAACGACATCCTTGCCGAGCTGGGGCGCGAGCTCGAGTTCTACCCGGGGCTGCCCGACTTCTTTGCCGCCACCCGCGCGCTGGTGGCCTCCCGTGCGGAGTGGCAGAAACACGACATCACCCTGGAGCACTACATCGTCAGCACCGGCTTCACCCGCACCATACGCGGCAGCAGCATTGCCCGCCATGTGGACGGCGTCTGGGGCTGCGAGTTCGTCGAGTGCGATACCCCCGAGGGCAGGCGCCTGCATCGTGTGGCCTATGTGCTCGACAACACCACCAAGACCCGCGCCGTGTTCGAGATCAACAAGGGCGTCAACAAGCATCCCAACGAGATCGACGTCAATGCCGCCTTCCCCGAGAACGAGCGCAGGGTGCCGTTTCGCAACATGATCTATATCGCCGATGGCCCCTCCGACGTGCCGGTGTTCTCGGTGGTGCGGCGCCTGGGCGGGCGTACCTACGGCGTGTACAACCCGGGCCACAGGAACGAGTTCCGTCAGGTCAAGTCGCTGGAACAGCAGGAACGCATCGATTCCATGGGGCCTGCGGACTACAGCGAGGGCTCCCAGACCTGGATGTGGCTGACCACCACCATCGAGGAAATCGCCGACCGCATCGTCGCCGAGCGCGAACAGGCGCTGGGCAGCAAGGCCGGGGATGCCCCCCGCCATTTGAACGACTGAAGGACACATCATGAGCGACCAGCAGCAGATCGACTACGAAGGCGTCGAACGACTGCCGCTTTCGCAGTTCACCGAAAAGGCGTATCTCGACTACGCCATGTACGTCATCATGGACCGGGCCCTGCCGCACATCGGCGACGGACTCAAGCCGGTCCAGCGGCGCATCCTCTACGCCATGTCGGAGCTGGGGCTCTCCGCCAGCAGCAAGCACAAGAAGTCGGCCCGCACGGTGGGGGATGTGCTGGGCAAGTTCCATCCGCACGGCGATACCGCCTGTTACGAGGCCATGGTGCTGATGGCGCAGCCGTTTTCCTACCGCTATCCGCTGATTGACGGGCAGGGCAACTGGGGCTCGCCGGACGATCCCAAGTCCTTTGCCGCCATGCGCTATACCGAGGCGCGTCTGGCCCCGTTTGCCCGCGTCTTTCTCGACGAGCTGGGGCAGGGCACGGTGGACTGGATCCCCAACTTCGACGGCACCCTGAACGAGCCGCGTACCCTCCCTGCACGCCTGCCCAATGTGCTGCTCAATGGTGCTACCGGCATTGCCGTGGGCATGGCCACCGACATCCCGCCGCACAACCTCAACGAGGTGGTGAGTGCCTGCGTGCGCCTGCTCGAGCAGCCAAAGGCCACGGTGGAGGAGCTGTGCGCGCACATCCAGGGACCGGACTACCCGACCGAGGCAGAGATCATCACGCCACGCGAGGAGCTGGTGGAGATGTATCGTCAGGGGCACGGCAGCCTGCGCATGCGGGCGCGCTGGCACCGCGAAAACGGCGATATCGTGATCGACGCGTTGCCCTACCAGGTTTCCGGGGCACGGATCCTTGAACAGATTGCCCAGCAGATGCAGGCAAAGAAGCTGCCGCTGGTGGAAGACCTGCGCGACGAGTCCGATCACGAGAACCCCACGCGGCTGGTCATCGTGCCGCGCTCGCGGCGGGTGGATGTCGATCAGCTCATGAGCCACCTGTTTGCCACCACCGATCTGGAGCGCAGTTACCGGGTCAACCTCAACGTCATCGGCATCGATGGTCGGCCCCAGGTGAAGGATTTGCGCAGTCTGCTGAAGGAATGGCTGCTGTACCGTACCATGACCGTGCGCAGGCGGCTCGAATGGCGGCTGGAGAAGGTACGCAATCGACTGCATATCCTCGAGGGTCTGCTGATTGCCTATCTCAATATCGACGAGGTGATTCGCATCATCCGCAATGAGGACGCGCCCAAGCCGGTGCTGATGCAGACCTTCGGACTCACCGACACCCAGGCCGAGGCCATTCTCGAGCTCAAGCTGCGGCATCTGGCCCGCCTCGAGGAGATGAAGATACGCGGCGAGCAGGAGGAGCTGGCCGCCGAGCGCGACATGCTGGAAAAGACCCTGGCCTCCAGCCAGCGCCTGCGCACCCTCATCAAGAAGGAGCTGCTGGCCGATGCCGAGCGTTACGGGGATGCACGGCGTTCTCCCCTGGTCACGCGCGAGGCGGCCCGGGCGCTGGACGAGAGCGCACTGACGCCGGCCGAGCCGGTGACCGTAGTGCTGTCGAAGAAGGGCTGGATTCGTGCCGCAAAGGGCCATGACGTGGGCCCGGCCGCCCTCAGCTACAAGGCAGGCGACGGCTACCTGGCCTCCGCCCGCGGCCGCAGCAACCAGCCGGTGGTGGTGATCGACTCGCACGGGCGCAGCTATGCGCTGCCGGCGCATACCCTGCCGTCGGCGCGTGGACAGGGCGAGCCACTCACCGGTCGGCTCAACCCGCCTCCGGGGGCCGAGTTCGTGGCCGTGCTCATGGGTCAGCCCGATGACCGCTTCCTGCTGGCCACCGATGCCGGCTACGGCTTCATCGCCCGCTTCGAGGACATGCTGAGCCGCAACAAGTCGGGCAAGGCCCTGCTCACGGTACCGCAGGGTGCCCGCGTGCTGGCGCCGCAGCCGGTGGCGGATGTGGCGCAGGACTTCATTGCCGCGGCCACCAGTGCCGGGCATCTGCTGGTGCTGCCGGCCGCGGAACTGCCGCAGATGTCGCGGGGCAAGGGCAACCGAATCGTCGGCATACCGGGGCCGAAGCTCAAGGCACGCGAGGAATGGCTGGCGGCGCTTGCCGTGCCGGGGCCGCGCGATCGCCTGGTGGTGCATGCCGGCCGCAGGCACAAGACCATGCGCCCGGAGGAATGGCAGGAGTACCTGGGCGATCGTGGCAAGCGTGGGCGCAAGCTCCCGCGCGGCTACCAGAAGGTGGACCGGCTGGAAGTGGAACGACGCTGAGCCCGCCCCTCTGGACGCTTGTGGCATAATACGGCGCCATTCATATCCCGATACACGACGGAACCGGAGTTTTCATGAGTCTTTTCATCAGCGATGCCTTTGCCCAGGCGCCGGCTGCCCCGCCCCAGGGCGCGGGTCTGGACCTGCTCTTCATGGTCGTCTTCTTTGGCGTGATCATGTACTTCATGATCATCCGCCCGCAGCAGAAGCGCGCGAAGGAGCACCGCAAAATGATCGAGGCCCTGCGCGAGGGCGACGAGGTGGCGACCAGCGGCGGCCTGCTGGGCGTGGTCACGCGCACCGGCGACGACATTATCAGTATCGAGATCGCCGACGGTGTCGAGATCAAGGTCCAGCCGCAGGCCATCACGGCCGTGCTGCCCAAGGGAACGATCAAGAAAGGATAAGCCCCGTACATGAACCGCTATCCCGCCTGGAAGTATGTGCTGCTGCTGACAGTGCTCGCTGTCGGCATCCTTTATGCCCTGCCCAATCTCTACCCCAGTGATCCGGCGGTGCAGATCTCGGCCCGCAAGGGCGGGGAAGTGCCCGAGGCCGTGGTGCAGCAGGCGCTGTCCCTGCTCGAGGAAAAGGGCATCCGGCCCAAGGCGGTGGAGCATCCGGCCGAGGCCCGCGACAAGGTGCTGTTGCGCTTCACTGATACCGATGCCCAGCTCACCGCGGTGGACATCCTGCAGCTGCACCTGGGTGAGCAGTACTCGGTGGCGGTCAATCTGGCGCCAAGCACCCCCGACTGGCTGCGCGCGCTCAATGCCAAGCCGATGTATCTGGGTCTCGACCTGCGCGGTGGCGTCCACTTCCTCATGGAGGTGGACATGGAGGCCGCGGTCAACAAGGCCCTGTCCCGCTACGAGAGCGAGTTCCGTGGCTTCCTGCGCAAGCAGAAGATCCGCTATCTCGGCATCACCCGCGAGGGGGATCACATCCTGCTCAAGTTCAAGGATGCAGCCACCCGTGACCGTGCACTCGAGGCCCTGCGCGAGGAATACCGCACCGATCTCACCTACGAGCCGGTCGACGAGCCCCGGATCGCGCTGCTGCGTGTCGCCCTCTCCGAGCAGGCAAAGCGGGCCATTCAGGACTTTGCCCTGAAACAGAACATCACCACCCTGCGCAAGCGCGTCAACGAGCTGGGGGTGGCCGAGCCGATCATCCAGCAGCAGGGACGCGACCGTATCGTGGTCCAGTTGCCGGGTGTGCAGGACACGGCCCGGGCCAAGGATATCCTCGGTGCCACCGCCACCCTGGAGTTCCGGCTGGTGGACGAGAAGGCCGATCCCTGGGCGGCCGAGCGTACCGGTCGTATCCCGCCGGGTGACCGCCTCTATCACGAGCGCAACGGCAACCCGGTGCTGCTCAAGCGCCAGGTCATGCTCACCGGCGACTACATCACCGATGCCGCCTCCACCTTCGACCAAAACGGCCGTCCGGCAGTGGCCATCACCCTCGACGGCAAGGGCGCCAGCCGCTTCAGCAAGGTCACCGGCAAGCACATCAAGGACCTGATGGCCGTGGTCTTCATCGAGACCAAGACCGTCACCCGGCTGGTCGACGGCAAGCCGGTACGCAAGCGGGTGCGCAGCGAGGAGGTCATCAACATCGCCCGCATCCAGGACCAGCTCAGCAAGCGCTTCCAGATCACCGGGCTCGACAGCCCGCGCGAGGCACACGACCTGGCCCTGCTGCTGCGTGCCGGCGCCCTGGCCGCGCCCATGCAGATCATCGAGGAACGCACCATCGGCCCGAGCATGGGCAAGGAGAACATCGAGCAGGGCTTCAAGTCGGTGGTCATCGGCTTCGTGCTGGTGCTGGTGTTCATGGCCGTCTACTACCGGGTTTTCGGGCTGGTCGCCGACCTGGCGCTGACCTTCAACCTGGTGCTGGTGGTGGCGGCCCTGTCGCTGCTGCAGGCCACCCTGACCATGCCCGGCATTGCCGGTATCGTGCTCACCGTGGGCATGGCGGTGGATGCCAACGTCCTCATCTACGAACGCATCCGCGAGGAACTGCGTAACGGCATGTCGCCGCAGGCGGCCATCCACGCCGGCTACGAGAAGGCCTTTTCCACCATTGCCGATGCCAACATCACCACCCTGATCGCGGCCGTCGTGCTGTTCGTGTTCGGCACCGGACCGATCAAGGGCTTTGCCGTGACCCTGGCGCTTGGCATCGTCTCCTCGATGTTTACCGCCATCATGGGTACCCGTGCCGTCATCAATCTGATCTATGGCGGTCGGCGCAAGCTCAAGTCGCTTTCCATCGGAGGGGTATGAACATGCAGACCCGCATCAATTTCATGGGCCAGCGCAAGCTGGCATTCTTCCTCTCCGCCACGCTCATCGTGTTCTCCATCGTCTCGCTGGCAACCCGTGGCCTCAATCTCGGCATCGACTTCACCGGCGGCACCATCATCGAGGTGGGTTTCGAGCAGCCGGCCGATGTGGAGCGCATCCGTGCCCTGCTGGAGCAGGACGGGCTGGGCAATCCGGTGGTACAGCACTTCGGTACCGCGCGCGATGTCCTGATTCGTATCCCGCCGCAGAAGAAGATCGAGCAGGCCCGACTGGGCGATCACGTCCTCAAGCTCCTGCGCGACAACTTCCAGGGCGAAGAGATTACCCTGCGCCGGGTCGAGTTCGTCGGGCCCCAGGTCGGCGAGGATCTGCGTGACGATGGCGGGCTCTCGATCCTGTTCGCCCTGTTCGGTATCCTGGTCTATGTGGCCCTCCGCTTCGAGTACCGCTTTGCGGTGGGTTCCATCATCGCCCTGATCCATGATGTGACCATCACCACCGGTTTCTTCTCGGTGACCCAGATCCAGTTTGACCTGACCGTGCTGGCGGCCCTGCTGGCGGTCATCGGCTACTCGCTCAACGACACCATCGTCGTGTTCGACCGCATCCGCGAGAACTTCCGCCGGCTGCGCAAGGCGGGCCCCGAGGAGATCATGAACGTCTCCATCAACGAGACCCTGTCGCGCACCATCGTCACCTCGCTGACCACCCTGCTGGTGCTGGTGGCCCTGTTCCTGTTCGGGGGCGAGATCATGCGCGGCTTCTCGCTGGCCCTTATCGTTGGCATCGTGGTCGGGACCTATTCCTCCATCTACGTGGCCAGTTCGCTGGTGCTCAGCATGGGCATCAGCAAGCAGGACCTGATGCCGCCGCAGAAGGACAAGGTGCAGGGGCCACAGGTCTGAAGCGTCACTGCATGCCGTAACGCAAGGGGCCCGCAGATGCGGGCCCCTTGCGTTACGGTGACGGTAAACCGTGTCAGCTGCGTGCCTTGCGCACCTCGTCGAAGGGGTCGGGCTCGTCCACGCCGGGCATCACCTTGCACACGATGCCACTCTTGGGGCGGGTGCCGTCGGTGGGCGGGCAGCGGTCCTCGGCCGCCTGGCGCAGTGTCAGCCAGGCCCAGACCACGGAGATGACATAGAGTAGGACGCCCAGTCCGACGGTGCCCCAGCTGATGCCTTCGTGCCCGAGGGGGCCGCCATACCAGCCATAGACGATGCCGAGGATGGCCGTGAGCCAGAACACGCCGACGGGCGCGGCACAGCAGCCACCGGCGCAGCCATGACGGCACACCGCATAGGGGGGGACGAACAGGGCGATCAGATAGGGTTTCATGCACTGGCCTCCGGGCTGGTCATGGTGGCAATCTTGCCTCCCTGTACTTTTGGCCGATCCAATTCCGTTTACAGGGATATAACACAGATCCCTGACAAATCAAGTCGGATTTGGTGCACCAACCGGAGGTGTCGCAGGAGGAAGCAGCGGCAGGTTACTGAATGAACAGGCTATTTGCCACGCTCGCGCAGAACGGCCTCGAGTCGGGCCCGCATGGCACTGTGTACCTTGATGTTTGCGGCCAGGACATCGCCGGTGCGCAGGTGTTCGCCGCCGCCGTGCAGGTCGCTGACCACGCCGCCCGCCTCCTGTACCAGCAGGCAGCCAGCCGCCATGTCCCAGATGTTGAGCCCGAATTCCCAGAAACCGTCGAGTCGGCCGGCGGCCACATAGGCCAGGTCGAGGGCCGCGGAGCCGGCCCGGCGGACCCCGGCCGTGCCCGGCACCAGCGTGCGCAGGGTCTCGAGAAACAGTGCCAGGTCCTGATCCTCGCGGTAGGGGATGCCGGTACCCAGCAGGGCGCCGCGCAGGTCACGCAGGCCGGCCACGCGGATCCGGCGTCCATTGAGGCTGGCGCCATTGCCGCGCGAGGCGGTGAACAGTTCCTGTTTCAGGGGGTCGTAGACCACGCCGTGCTCGATCCGTGCCCCCTGCCGCACGGCAATGGACACGGCATACTGCGGAAAGCCGTGCAGGAAGTTGGTGGTGCCGTCCAGGGGGTCGATGATCCACTCGTATGCAGTGCCGTCCCGCGTGCCGGATTCCTCGGCGAGGATGCCGTGGTCGGGATAGGCCCGGCGGATGATGCGGATGATGGCCTGTTCCGCCGCGCGGTCCACCTCGGAGACATAGTCGTTGCGTGTCTTCTGCTCTACCTGAAGCCCGTCGATGCGATCGACATGGCGAATGATGATGTCGCCGGCGGCACGTGCGGCCTTGACCGCGATGTTGAGCATCGGATGCATGGTGGTCGAACCCCGTCTGGAAAAGAGAGCTGCCCGTTACGGGCCGCGCGAAGCATACCAGAGCCGGCAGCGGCAGGCGAGGGCGGTTACCCGTCCGC
>RFHG01000133.1 GCA_003696465.1 Gammaproteobacteria bacterium
CTGCCAGGCTACCTGATGCCCCGACTGGTACGCGAGGAACCCGGAGCCCACGCCAAGCTGCCGCGGGCCTGAGCCGACAGCAAAATGTGAAAGACTTCACATTTTGCTGAGATTTGCGGAGAATCGCATATAATTTCAACAAACACCCACCAAAGGATCCTGCATGGAATTCCGGCTGCCCCAGATCCTCCAGCCCAACAAGGACTCGTTTCCCAGTGCTCCGCGCCAGGTCAAGCGCTGGATCAAGGAACTCCCTCTGGTCAACATGGGCGAGACGGCACGCCGCTTCTATGACGGCCTGAAACAGCTCAACCGCCTCGACATCCCCCCCAAGCAGCGACTCGAGGACATGGAGCTGATGCGGGAAACCGCCCATGTGATCCTCGACCACCTGGGCAAGCACTTCGTCGGCCGGGCCATGCCTCTGCCACCCAAGAGCCGCAAGATTGCCCAGTTCAACCAGGTGCTGCTGGTGGAACTGGCCCATGGCTACAAGCACATCCTGCACGACGTGGCCAACCGGCAGGCCAAGCTCGACAACAAGCGCCTGAGTCTGGCCATCGAAAGGGCCCTGTTCTATCTCGACCGCAGCCAGGTGCTGGCGGCGCAGACCTATACCAGCCTGCCTCCGCAGCTGTGGCTGGAGGCCAACCAGCTGTATGGCTTTGCCGAACGCAATGGCCTGAGCGGGCGCAGCATCAAGGAGCCGTACTTCGATATACTGAAAAAATGCAATGCGGAACGGCTTTACATCAAGATGTGCCTGTTCGCCATCAGCCGCCCCGAGGCCCTGCACCTGGGCGATGCACGCAAGCTGGACGGCTATCTGGAATACGGCTGCACCCTCGCTTCGCTGCTCACCGCCCCCCGGCTCGACACCCACGAGAGCGTGTTCGTCGTCAATATCGATTCGGCCGATCCACCCCAGTACCGGCACCTGGAACGACTCGACTCGAGCGAGGCCAACCGCTACCTCGATGTACAAAAGCTGCGCGAGGAACTGCAGCGGCAGATCGACAGCCAGGATACCGGCACCTTCACCGTGGTCACGGAGAAGGCCTCCATCAGCTTCGATCTCGCCCGACGCGTACTGGAAAACTGGGACAGCAACGCCAAACGCCGCTTTGCCCGCGCGGCACGTGAGGACACCATCACCACGGCCATCGGCCTGCAGCAGATCTGGCAGGCCATCGAGGAGGATGTGCGCGACAGCGGGGACGCCAACAGCAGCGAAGCGGAACTCACTCTGCAGACCATTCCCGAGGAAGAACAGGTCAAGGACTGGTGGAACGAGCCAGTGGTGGACCTGTCCGACACCATCCATGGCCAGCCGGCCAATGTCTGGGACATGGTGGCCAGCGGAACCGTCATCAATGACGAATACATCAAGGAAAAGAAACAGGAATTGGAACAACTGGAAAACCCCCCACGACCCGAGAGCTGGCAGGAATGGAAAATTGTCAATGCCAGTGCCGGAGGCTACTGCCTGCGCTGGGAGGAGGAGGGCTCTTCCCGCGCCCAGGTAGGCGAGCTGATCGGACTGCGTGAGCGTGAGGGGCGTGACTACGAGTGGCGCATTGGCATCATCCGCTGGATGAGCCACAACCGTTATGGGCACCTGGAGATCGGTGTCCAGCTGCTCGCGCCCAAGACCCTGACAGTGGAAATCGATCCACCCCGCGCCTTGCGCAGGGAAGACCTGAAGCCGATCCCGGGGCTGATGCTGCCGGGCATCCGCACCATCCAGCAAAAGCCCACCATCATCGTTCCGGGCGGGCGTTTCAGGACCGGAGACGACCTCTCCTTTACCCTGTTCAACCGCAAGATGCACATCGTGCTGACCCAGAAACTGCGCAGTACCCCCAACTTCGCCCAGTTCCAGTACCGCAAGGCCCAGGGGGC
>RFHG01000134.1 GCA_003696465.1 Gammaproteobacteria bacterium
CAGTTCCGGCACGATGCCGTACTTGGCCGGGCTGAAGAGGGTCGACTGCAGGGCCATGAGAAGCAGGCAGAGATAGAGTCCGGTTACGCTTTCGGCCGCAAAGCAGAGGCTGCCGGCGAACATGATAATCAGCTCGAGCAGCTTGGTGTGACGGATCAGGCGGGTCTTGCTGAAACGGTCGACCAGGCGCCCCGCCGCGGCGGAGAAGACCAAAAAGGGCAGGACGAAGATCAGTCCGGCGGTGGCGGCGACGCGCCCGGCCGCGTCCAGCCCCTGCAGGTCAATGATCAGAAAGACCAGCAGCAGCTTGAACAGGTTGTCATTCAGGGCGCCAAAAAACTGGGTGGCATTGAGCCAGTGGAATCCCCGGGGGAGCGATTTCATGATTCAGGTCCTCGGTTGTCGTTATCTCCAGCAGGACTGCCGGAATCTTTGGTCGGGATATTTAGCATCAACCAGCCGAACAGGCCACCGAGCAGGCCGCCGGCGTGGGTGCTGACCACCGGATGGCCGATACCGCCAAAATGCAGATCGGCAAAAACGACCTGCCCCTGCCAGAGTTCCCAGGCGCATTTGCCAAAGAGGCCGACCAGAAGCAGCCAGCCGAGCCTTTTGCCGTGGCTGTCAGACCGTCGCCGGGCGATCATTTCCAGCGCCCAGACGGCGGCCAGGCCGTGGGCCGGACCGGACAGGCCGCACAGCCCGACTTGCCCCAGCTCGGGGGCCAGCCACAGGGGGACGAGCAGGCTGCCGGTGCAGGCGGTGATGACCAGAAATGTGCGTCGCCAGGCGGGAGTCTGTTTCAGGCTGTCGAGCAGCAGCAAAAAGGCGGTTCCATCAAGCAGAAGGTGGTAGACGCTGACGTGCACGAACGGCCAGGTCAGGATCCGCCACCATTCACCCCGACCGACGGCCTCCAGGCTGAAATGCAGGGCGAGGTTCGGCTGTTGATTGATCAGGCCAAGATTGACGATACCGAGAATGAGAATCCAGAGACGCACTTCGAAGCCCCGGCTTTTGAACCAGAAATCGGCCTCCGGGCGGGCAGCTATGGGAACTGTATGCAAGGACATGATCGGCTCCTGAAGACTGGGGCGCGGCGGCCGTGCCGCCGCGCCGGATTGATTTGCCTATTTGCGTCCTTTGCGTCGCCGCAGCCATGCCAGCAGAGCGACCCCGAGCGGGCCGACCGGGCCGGTGCCGAGTCCCAGGCCCGGTGAGGAGTGGCCGCCGAAGGCGCCCTGGCCGCTGGTGTC
>RFHG01000135.1 GCA_003696465.1 Gammaproteobacteria bacterium
CGGGCCGGCGCTGCACCGGCGCGGCTACCGGCTGGCCGGGGTCGAGGCGCCGCTGCGCGAGAACCTGGCCGCCGGCATGCTGTGGCTGCTCGACTGGCCACGGCTGGCCCGGCAGGGCTGGCGCTTTCTCGACCCGATGTGCGGTTCGGGTACGCTGCCCATCGAGGCGGCCATGATCGCTGCCGACATTGCCCCCGGGCTGTTGCGCAGGCGCTGGGGCTTTGCGGCCTGGAAGGGGCACGACGCGGAGGTCTGGCATAAGCTCGTCGACGAGGCCCGGCAGCGGCAAGCGGAGGGTCTGCGCAGTCTGCCCCCCATCCTCGGTCGTGACCGCGACGCCGAGGCCATACGGGCGGCGCGCGAGAATGCGCGCCGCGCGGGACTGGAGGGGCACATCGGCTTCGAGCGGGGCGACATCGGCGACATCGGTCACCTCTCCGGCCCCGGGCTGGTGGCCGTCAATCCACCCTATGGCGAGCGGCTGGAGCAGGGCCACGGCCTGGCGCGGCTCTATGGCCGGCTGGGGCGCATGCTGGCGGAGCTGCCGGGCTGGCACTGCGGGGTCATTACCGGCGAGCCCGGGCTGCTGCATCGCCTGCGCCTGAGGCCACAGCGGCAGTGGTCGTTGTACAACGGTGCGTTGCCGGTGCGCCTGGTCTCGTGCCGGGTTCCCTACCCGCAGGAAGCGGAGGCCGGTTCCGGGGCCCCACTGCCGGCAGTGGACCCGAGCCTGGCTACACCGTTTGCCAACCGCCTGCGCAAGAACCTGCGCCACCTCGGCAAGTGGGCACGCCGGGAAGGCATCGACTGCTGGCGGGCCTATGATGCCGACATTCCCGAGTTCGCCCTGGCCGTGGACCGCTACCAGACCGAAGACGATGGTCTGCATCTGGTGGTGCAGGAGTACCGCCCTCCGCGCACGGTCGATGCCGAACTGGCCGAGGCGCGCCTGCAGGCGGCACTGGGTGTGCTGCCGGAGGTGTTCGAAGTGGACCCGGGGCAGGTGCATCTCAAGCGCCGGGCGCGGCAGAAGGGAGAGCGGCAATACGAGCGCACCGACCATACCGGCCGCTTTCATGTGGTGCACGAGGGCCCGGCGCGGCTGCGGGTCAACTTCGATGACTACCTCGATACCGGCCTGTTCCTGGATCATCGCATCACCCGCGGCATGCTGCGCGAACAGGCCCGGGACAAGCACTTTCTCAACCTGTTCTGTTATACCGCTGCGGCCACGGTACAGGCCGTGCTCGGCGGCGCGCGCGAGAGCCTGAGTGTCGACCTGTCCGCCACCTATCTGGACTGGGCAGCGGAAAACCTGCGCCTGAACGGTATCGAGCCGGGCAAGCGCCATCGCCTCGAGCAGGCCGACTGCCTGCAGTGGCTGCGCGAGGCGGAGCGTGCGTACCGTGGAGGTTTCGATCTCGTCTTTCTCGACCCGCCCACCTTTTCCAATTCGAGTCGCATGCAGGGCGTGCTCGACATCAACCGCGATCACCCGCAGCTCATACGCCAGGCCATGAGCCTGCTGGCGCCGGAGGGGCTGCTGGTGTTCTCGACCAATTCCCGCCGTTTTCGCATGGACAAGGCGCTGCAACAGGCGTTTACAATGAAAGACATCACGCGCGCGACGATCCCGGAGGATTTTCGCCGCAACCCGAAGATCCACCAGTGCTGGACCATCCGGCATCGCGAGTCATGAACCGAGCCCCTGAACTGCTGGCCCCTGCGGGCACCCTGCGCAACATGCGCTATGCGCTGGCCTACGGCGCCGATGCCGTCTATGCCGGCATGCCGCGCTACAGCCTGCGCGTGCGCAACAACGACTTCCTGCTCGACAACCTGGCCACCGGCATTCGCGAGGCCCACGACGCCGGACGGCGTTTTTTTGTCGCGGCCAACGTGATGCCGCACAACAGCAAGCTGGCCACCTTCATCGAGGACATGCGGCCGGTGGTGGAGCTGGGGCCGGATGCGCTGATCATGGCCGATCC
>RFHG01000012.1 GCA_003696465.1 Gammaproteobacteria bacterium
AGGAGGTCGAGCTTCTGGAAGGTGCGGCCGATCCGTTCGATCTGGAACATTTCCTCAACGGCGCACAGACGCCGGTGTTCTTCGGCAGTGCCATCAACAACTTCGGCGTGCGCGAGCTGCTCGATGCCTTCGTCGAGCTTGCCCCGCCGCCGGGCCCGCGCGAGGCCATGGAGCGTATCGTCCGACCCGAGGAAAAGGATTTTTCCGGCTTCTGCTTCAAGATCCAGGCGAACATGGACCCGGCGCACCGCGACCGCATCGCCTTCTTCCGCATCTGCTCCGGTAGGTTCACGAAGGGCATGAGCATGCGCCACCATCGCCTCGGCAAGGATATCAAGCTGGCCAATGCGACCATCTTCATGGCCCAGGATCGGTCGCATGTCGATCAGGCATATCCCGGCGACATCATCGGCATCCACAACCACGGTACGATCAAGATCGGCGACACCTTTACGACGAAGGAACCGCTCAAATTCACCGGCATTCCGAACTTCGCACCCGAGCATTTCCGCCGCGTGCGTCTGAAGGATCCGATGAAACGCAAACAGCTGCACAAGGGCCTGCTGCAGCTTTCCGAGGAGGGCGCGGTGCAGGTCTTCAAGACCCTGCTTGGCGGCGACTACATCCTCGGGGCGGTGGGCGTGCTGCAGTTCGATGTCACGGTCGAGCGACTGAAGACCGAATACAAGGTCGATGCCGATTATGTCGCCACCGACTTCCAGATCGCCCGCTGGGTCTCCTCCGACGATGAAAGAAAACTGGCCGAGTTCCGGCGCCAGTTCGAGGCCAACCTGGCCGAGGATGGCGACGGCTTCCTCGCCTATCTGGCGCCGAGCGCCTGGAAGCTGAGCTATACCGAGGAACAGTGGCCGGAGATCACCTTCCATAAGACGCGCGAGCATGTCTAGGCTGATCGATACCGGCGACATGGATGCAGGCCGCGTCGAACGGCCGAACAAGAGTCAGATCAAGCGCGAGATCCATGCCCTGCACGATCTGGCCCGCAAGCTGGTGGACATGGACGATGCCGAGCTTGATGCCATGGAGCTGGGCGATCCGCTGCGCCGGGAGATCGCATTGGCCCGGACCATGAAGCACGGGGCGCTGAAACGGCAGCTGAAATTCATCACCCGGCTGCTGCGCGAACAGCATGCCGAATCCATCCTCGAAACCGTGGCCGGCCTGGAATCGCGCAAGCAGGTGCAGGATGCCGCGTTTCATCGCATCGAGCGCTGGCGCGACCGCCTGCTGGCCGAGGGGGATTCGGCACTGACCGAACTGCTGCAGGCCCACCCCGAGGCCGATGCCGGTCAGATCCGCCAGCTGATGCGCAATGCCGCAAGGGAGGCCGCCGCCGGCAAGTCGCCGAAATCATCGCGAGCCCTCTTCCGCCTGCTGCGCGGGTTTCTTGGCTGAACCGCGGCAGCGAATCATCGAAAAGGCCCTGGAGGCGATTCCCTCCAGGGCCTTCGTGTTTCCGGGCATGGGCGCATGTCAGAACGGGATGTCGTCGTCCACCGGCACATCGCCGAAATCCGGCGCGTCGGCAAAGGG
>RFHG01000013.1 GCA_003696465.1 Gammaproteobacteria bacterium
GCGTTCGCGGACGGGTACCCGCGCAGCGGGCACGGGCCCGGGGTGCCCTTTCTTTGCCCACTTTCTTTGGGCAAGCAAAGAAAGTGGGGCGCGCTCGCGTAAGCGAGTGTGCAACAGAAATAGCCCAAAAAGGGGCTGTCGCCTTTTTCGACCCCCGTTTTTATGCCACTTGGGCAAGCAAACAAAGGGAGGCGCAGCCGCACTCGTGCCCTGGCAACAGGCACCCCCTCAAACACCCCGGTCTACTCCCCTTCCACCGCCAGCGGATCCTCCCCGCCCTCGGCACTCCAGAGCTTTTCCAGGTTGTAGAAGTCGCGTACCTCCGGCAGCATCACGTGCACCACCACGTCGTTGAGGTCCACCAGCACCCACTCGTTGGTGTTCTGGCCTTCCACGCCCAGGGGCTGCACGCCCTGCTCCTTGGCCTTGATCACCACATTGTCGGCCAAGGCCTTCACGTGCCGGTCGGAGGTGCCGCTGGCAATCACCATCACGTCGGTAATGGCCGTCTTGCCGCGCACGTCGATTACGCGCACATCGACGGCCTTCACGTCCTCCAGGGCGTCTACCGCCAGTCGAGTCAGTTCATCGAGATTCATTCGTTGTCCTGTAGAGTCGTCTTTCCTGAATATAGTCCCATACCGTCTCCGGCAGGAGATAACGGGCGCTGCGCCCTTCGGCGATGCAGGCGCGGATGTCGGTGGCCGAGATCTCCAGCAGCCGCTGGCGGCGAAAGAGCACACCACCTGCCGGCCGTTCCTGCAGGGCCTGCGCAGATTCAAGCACCCGCCCTTCCAGCCACGAGGCCAGTTCACCTTCCAGCGTGCGCGGAACCCCCGGCCGCTCGGTCACCAGCAGGTGGGCATGATCGGTGAGCTGCTGCCAGGCACGCCAGCCCGGCAGACCCCGGAAGGCGTCCATGCCCATGATGAGCACCAGTGGCACCTCACCGCCCAGTTCTGCCCGCAGATCGCGCAGGGTATCGATCATGTACGAGGTGCCGGGGCGCCGGTACTCGCGGTCGTCGAGCACGAAGCCCGGCTGCCCGGCGATTGCCCGTGCCACCATCTCGCGGCGCTCATCGGCCGTTGCCAGGGGCGGATTCCTCAGCGCCGGGCGCGGCGCCGGCAGGAAGCGCAGCTCGGCAAAGGACAGTTCCTCCAGCAGTTCCAGCGCCGGCCGGAGGTGACCGAAATGGATGGGGTCGAAGGTGCCGCCCAGCAGGCCGATCATCTGTCCGCCAGGGTCACTGGCGGATGTGGCCATCGCCCAGCACCACCCACTTGAGCGTGGTCAGGCCCTCCAGCCCCACCGGGCCGCGGGCATGCAGCTTGTCGGTGCTGATGCCGATCTCGGCGCCCAGCCCGTACTCGAAGCCGTCGGCAAAGCGGGTCGAGGCATTCACCATCACCGAACTGGAGTCCACGTCGCGCAGGAAACGGCGGGCACGGCCATAGTCCTCGGTGACGATGCTGTCGGTGTGATGCGACCCCCAGGTATTGATGTGGTCGATGGCCTCGTCCATGCCCGGCACCACGCGAATGGAGAGAATAGGCGCCAGATACTCGGTGGCCCAGTCCTCTTCGGTGGCAGCGGCGATATCGGGCAGGATCTCGCGCGTGCGCGCGCAACCGCGCAGCTCCACGCCATGTTCGTCGTAGCGCGCCTTGAGCCGGGGCAGCACTGCCTCGGCCACGCCTTCGGCCACCAGCAGTGTCTCCATGGCGTTGCACACGCCGTAGCGATGGGTCTTGGCGTTTTCCGCTACCCGCACCGCCTTGTCCAGGTCGGCGCGATCATCGATGTACACATGGCAGATGCCGTCGAGGTGCTTGATTACCGGGATCAGCGATTCGGCACTCACGCGCTCGATCAGCCCCTTGCCGCCCCGCGGGATGATCACATCGACAAATTCCTTCATGCGCAAGAGCTCGCCCACGGCCGCCCGATCGGTGGTCTGCACCACCTGCACTGCCTCGCGCGGCAGACCGGCCGTCTCCAGCCCCTGCTGGATGCACTCGGCAATGGCCCGATTGGAGTGGATGGCCTCGGAACCGCCGCGCAGCACCGTTGCATTGCCCGACTTGAGGCACAGGCCGGCAGCATCCGCGGTCACATTGGGGCGCGACTCGTAGATGATGCCGATCACACCCAGCGGCACGCGCATGCGCCCCACCTGAATGCCGGAGGGCCGGTAGTTGAGGTCGGTAATGGCACCCACCGGATCGGGCAACGCGGCAATCTGCCGCAGTCCCTCCGCCATGGTGTCGATACGCGGATCGGTCAGCGCCAGCCGGTCCAGCAGCGCCGCATCCAGGCCATTGGCCCGGCCTGCCGCCAGATCCTTCTCGTTCTCGGCCTTGAGCTGCGCGCGGCCGGCCTCGATGGCATCGGCAATCGCCATCAGGGCCGCATTCCTGGCCCCCGTGTCGGCCGCCGCCAGCACCCGCGAGGCCGCGCGGGCCGTCTCGCCCACGCTGCGCATGTATTCGGCAATATCCGTGATCGGCTGTGTCGCTGCACTCATCGCTGCATTACCCTCGGCCCGCACCGGGCACCAAAGCGGAATATTGTATCGGCAGAAGGGATGTGTAGCCAGAAGCGGTCATTCTGTTACGCTCCAGACCCTGGCACGAAGAGAAAGCAATATTTCAAGCCGCGAACAGGCTCACCCCGCAACCGCCCAGCACCAGCCGCAGCAGTGCATCCTGCACGCCCTCCCTGCCTGCCCCCTTCAGGGCATGATCCAGACGGCTGCATTCGGCCAGCAGGTGGCGCCAGTGTGCCTCCGGCAAGCGGCCAAGCGCCCGGCGCA
>RFHG01000014.1 GCA_003696465.1 Gammaproteobacteria bacterium
GAGTTCCACTCGCCCGCGTTCCGGCCATTCTACCGTGGCGCGCAGGCCGTGACGGGCGGCGGCATGGAAGTTGTCGCGCGCCCGGTCGAAGGGCAGCAGTTCCTGCATGCCGGCGTGGACCAGCGCCTCGATGAGGCCATAGCTGAAGGCCGCATTGGCGATCATGTCGCGCAGCGACGGGCCGGCCGGCATGACCCGGTGCTCGATGCGGATGTGGGGCAGGCCGTGCTCGTCGAAGCCGATCAGGGGGCGGTTCCAGCGCCAGATGGTGCCGTTGTGCAGACGCAGGTGCTCCATGCGCTCCGGCGGTGCATCATGGACGATGGGCAGCAGGGGCGGGAAGTGCTCGAGGTTTTCCCGAAACACCTCGAGGATGCTGTTGCGGGCATAGCCGCTGCCAAAGCTCACCCGGTGCAGCGGGCCGCTCCATGCGCCCTCGTAGCCGCCCACTTCCACCGCCTGTTCGAACAGCGGGATGCGCGTCTCGTCCCACAGCGGAATGCCGAACAGATAGGGCGAGTTGGCGGCGGCGCCCACAGTGGCGGCCGAGGCGATCATGGCCGCATTGTAGTATAGGTGGGCCCGGCGGGCGGGGATCTGCAGATGGAGCTGGAACGAGGTGGCGGCCGATTCCAGCATCACGTTCTCGTGTTTTTCGCTCAGGTAGCCTTCGCCCTGGATTTCCAGATGCAGGGGCTGTCCGCGGCGGGCGGCCAGCACCTGTTCGTTCAGTGCCGCATAACGCTTCATGTCGGACATCATTTCCAGCCCAAGGTGCTCCGGGCGCAGGGTGGGGAGGATGCCGGTCATGAGGATCTCGCAGTCGAGCCCGGCAGCGATCTCGCGGGCGCGTTGCAGGGTGCCGGTCAGCTCCCTGTGGCTGGCCGTGAAGGCGGGTGTACTGCCGTCCAGCGGCTGCGGGCTGCTGTTGAACTCGACATTGAAGCGCGCCAGCTCGGGGCTGGCCAGGGGGCTTGCGAAGCGGTCGAGAAATTCACGGTTGCGCGGGGCCGGGCAGTAGTGCGCGTCAATCAGCCAGGCCTCGATCTCGTAACCGCCCCGGATGTGCTGCTCGTCCATGCCATCCTCGGCCAGCCAGCGGGCCAGCAGCTCGGTCTCCGTTTCCAGGCGCTGCCGGAAACGGGCGAAGTCCTCCTCCGTGAAGCGCGTCCGCTCGATCTCCTGACCCATGATGCCTCCGAGGGGTTTCGGGTTTTTTCAGTATGTACCGGAATCCGGGCAGCGTGCATTGATCTCGGCCAGCCTTTCGGGCGTGCCGATGTCTTGCCACTGTCCCGAGTGCACGCTGCCGCGCACCCGGCCATCACGCATCCACTGGCGCAGCAGGGGCGCCAGGGGTGCCGGCGTGTCCGGATCCAGGCCCTGAAAGGCCTGCGGCCGGTACCAGCCGATGCCGGCATAGGTCAGGCGTGGCGCGCCTTCGGCATGGAGCCGGCCATCCTCGCCCAGGGCGAAGTCGCCCTGTGGATGGTGGGGCGGGTTGGGCACCAGCAGCAGATGAGCCAGATCATCGCCCCAGCGCCACTGCGGGCGTGGGGCGTAGTCGGTCCACACATCGGCATTGACGACCAGAAAGGGTTCATCGCCCAGCAGGGGCAGGGCATGGGCAATGCCGCCGGCCGTCTCCAGCGGCGCCCGCTCGGGCTCGATGCTGTAGCGAATGGATACGCCCAAGGTGCGGCCGTCTCCCAGGGCCTCGCGGATCCGGCTGCCCAGCCAGCCGGTATTGATGACCAGTTCCTCGAAGCCTGCTTCACGCAGGCGCTCGATGTGATGCACGATGAGCGGTTTGCCGCAGACCTCGAGCAGGGGCTTGGGCGTGTGCTCGGTCAGCGGGCGCATGCGCTCGCCGCGGCCGGCGGCAAGGATCATGGCCTTCATGACAGCCGCTCGGCCAGTTCCAGTTCATCCACGAGACGGGCCAGGTCGCGGCTTTCCGCATGCCGCGGAGCCACCTGCCGAATGTAGTCGAGGGTGCGGGGAATATCTCCGAGATAGCCCGGCTTGCCGTCGCGGTGGTTGAGGCGGGCAAAAATGCCAATGGCCTTGAGGTGGCGCTGGATCCCCATCAGGTCGAACCAGCGCAGAAAGTCGGCCTCGTCGATGCCTGACTGCCAGCCCGAGTTCCGGGCCCGCTCAAGCCAGTCCAGCGCCCAGTGGCGCACCCGATCGGCCGGCCAGGCGATGTAGCAGTCGCGCAGCAGGGAGACGAGGTCGTAGGTCAGCGGCCCGTGCACGGCATCCTGGAAATCGAGAATGCCCGGGTTGTGTTCGGGGCAGACCATCAGGTTGCGCGAGTGCCAGTCCCTGTGCACGAACACGCGAGGCTGTTCCAGGGCGGCAGTGGCCAGGGCATCGAAACCGGCCTGCAGGCGCGCGGCCGGTTCGGCATCCAGCTCGATACCCAGATGGCGTCCCAGGAACCAGTCCCGGAACAGGGCCATTTCCTGCTGCAGCAGGTGCTCGTCATACGGCGGCAGATGGGTAGTATCGGCCTGCTGCAGGCAAACCAGGGCATCGGCAGCATCGCCATACAGTGCATCGGCGTTGTCTGCATCGAGGGCGCCGAGATAGTCGCGGCTGCCCAGATCGGTGAGGAGCAGGAAGCCCTGTTTGGTGTCGGCCTCGAGGATCTCCGGCACATGCAGGTCCATCGCCAGCAGGCGGCGGGCAATGTCGATGAAGGGCCCGGTATCCTCGTGCTCGGGCGGGGCGTCCATGGCAATCAGGCTCTGGCCTTTGGCATGCACGCGGAAATAGCGGCGGAAACTGGCATCGGCGGAGGCCGGTTCGATCCGCGGCGGCTCCGGCAGCACGCTGCAGAGCCAGTCGGTGAGTGCCTGTAGCCGCGTATCCTGGGCCTGGTCGGGTGTGGTGGCCGTGGTCATGCGTGCAAGGTAGCGGGATTGTCCGTCCCGAATCAAGGGCGGATCCGTGTTTTCATGTCATTTCACCGTTCATGATGCTGGACTTCCCGGGTTCTTGGGTTAGGCTTGTGAGTCAGCAGTTGGATTACAACCACAATCGAGGAGGAAGCGATGGGCGAGGAACAAAATCCCTACAAGGCACCGGAGTCGAATGTCGACAATGTGCCGACCACGGGGCAGGGCGAGACCCCGGCTCCTGAACCACGGGCGGTGGATGCCGGCCGGGGCGTGGGCTGGTTCGGTGAGGGCTGGCAGCTGTTCAAGGCTGCTCCGGGTGTCTGGATCGCGAACATCGTCATTCTTTTTGTGATCATGATGGTCCTGAGCCTTATTCCACTGGTCTCGCTGCTGACCAATCTGCTCAGTCCCGTGTTCATGGGCGGACTGATGATGGGCTGCCGCGATCTCGACCGCGGTGAACCGCTGACGGTCAACCATCTGTTTGCCGGATTCAGCCACCGCACCGGTACCCTGATTGGTCTCGGTGCCCTGTATATGGTTCTGGTGATCGTGGTGGTGGCCATTGGCATGGCCTTCATGGCCGGCATGGGCGGGGGCATGGCAACAATGATGGACCCGAACGCAGGGGGCGATCCCGCAGCCGCAGGGGCAGCCATGATGATCGGCATGCTGGTGATGATGGCCCTGCTGATCCCGGTCATCATGCTGTACTGGTTTGCGCCGGCCCTCATCGTTCTGCATCCCGAGGTCGGCGTGATCGATGCCATGAAGCTGAGCTTTGCAGGCTGCCTGAAGAACATCCTGCCCTTCCTGGTCTACGGCATCATTGGCTTCATCATTGCCATCGTGGCCACCATTCCGCTGGGTCTGGGCTGGCTGGTAGCCGGGCCGGTATTCATCGGCAGCATCTATGCCGGCTACAAGGAGATCTTCCTCGGTGAGTGAGGAATCAGGTTAGCCTGTGATGGATGGGCCCGGCATTGCCGGGCCTTTTTGCGGGGGATGTTCTTTGGCTCAACGGTTTTCGCGCTAAAACGGTATGGCCTTCTTTCCCTAATGATATGTGGTTTCGTACCCGCTTCGCGGGCACTGTTCTATGACTTGCTTTGCACACTCGCTGGCGCGAGCGCGCCCCACTTTCTTTGCTTGCCCAAAGAAAGTGGGCAAAGAAAGGGCACCCCGGGCCCGTGCCCGCTGCGCGGGTACCCGTCCGCGAACGC
>RFHG01000136.1 GCA_003696465.1 Gammaproteobacteria bacterium
CTGGGCGAGAAGGGGCGCTGGGTGCGCGTCTATGTCGGCCCCTTTTCCAGCCGGTCCCGCGCCGAGAGTACCCGGCGCGAGCTCCAAGAGCGCCTGCAGATCTCCGGATTGCTGCTGCGCAGGAAGTCCTGATCCGATGACGGATGCGCGCTGGCCGCTGATCTGCGCTTGGGCGGAGCGGCATCTCGGCCCGGGCGCGGACATCCGGCCATTGGCCGGCGATGCCTCGTTCCGCCGCTATTTCCGCGTCAGCGATGCCCGGGGGGACTCCTGGGTGCTGATGGATGCGCCGCCGGAGCACGAGGATGTCGCTCCTTTCCTGGCCGTGCGCGACTGGCTGGAACATGCCGGTCTGAGGGTTCCGGCATTGCGGGCCGAGGAGCGCGAGAACGGGCTGCTGTTGCTGGAGGATTTCGGTGATCGGACCTGGGCCGGATTCTGCACCGAAGGGGGCGAGCTTCACCCCCTGTTTGAGGATGCGCTGCACCAGCTGCGGCTGTTGCAGACAGCGGAGCCGGGGATGGAGCTGCCGCGCTTCGATGTGCCGCGTATGCAGCGCGAATGCGACCTGTATCTTGACTGGTATCTGCCCAGGGTCGCCGGATACAGCCCGACCGGGGCCGAGCGCCGCGCCTTTCATCAGGCCCTGCTGCCGCACCTGCAGATCCTGGCCGGTCTGCCGGCTGTGCCGGTGCATCTGGATTACCACAGCCGCAATCTGATGCTGCCGCCGGATGGATTGCCGCTGGGCATCATCGATTTCCAGGACGCGGTCATCGGCCCTACGACCTACGATCTGGCCTCCCTGCTCTATGACTGCTACCAGGATTATCCCGAAGAAGAGCGGCGGCGATGGAGCCAGGGGTTCTTCCAAACGCTGCCGAAGTCCATCGCGCAAGACTTTGCAGGCTTCGAACACTGGCACCGGATGCTGCGTCTGACGGCGCTGCAGCGGCACATCAAGGCCATCGGCATCTTTGCGCGCCTGGCCCATCGCGACGGCAAG
>RFHG01000137.1 GCA_003696465.1 Gammaproteobacteria bacterium
AGTGGCTGCGCCAGGCCGAACGGCTGGGACTGCCGCGCATCGTCAGCATCCAGAACCCGTACAACCTGCTCAACCGCAGCTACGAGGTGGGGCTGGCCGAATTCAGTCACCGTGAGGGGGTAGGGCTGCTGGCCTACTCGCCACTGGCCTTCGGTGTGCTGAGCGGCAAGTACCTCGGCGGTGCACGTCCGGCCGGTGCCCGGCTGACCCTGTTCTCCCGCTTCGACCGCTACAGCAATCCGCAGGCCGAGGCCGCCACCGAGGCCTATGTCCGCATCGCCCGCGAACACGGCCTCGACCCGGCACAGATGGCCCTGGCCTTCGTCACCTCGCGCCCCTTCGTTACCAGCAACATCATCGGCGCCACCTCGCTCGAGCAGCTCGAAGCCAACCTCGACAGCATTCACCTCGATCTGCCCGAAGCGGTGCTCGAGGCCATCGAGGCCGTGCATGTGGAGCACCCCAACCCGTCTCCATGAACCTCGTCGACAGCCATTGCCACATCGATGTACCCGACTTCGACCCGGACCGTACAGAGGTGCTCGAACGTGCCCGCCAGGCCGGCGTCAGCCGCATCGTGGTGCCGGCGATTGATGCCCGCGGCTGGCCGCATCTCGCCAAGACCTGCCGGGCCCACCCCGGGCTGTATCCGGCCTTCGGCCTGCACCCCCTGTTTCTCTCCCGCCATGCGCCGGGCGACGAGGAAAGAATCGGCGAATGGATCGAACGCGAGGGCGGCATTGCGGTGGGCGAATGCGGCCTCGACTACTGGATCGAAGACCCCGACCACGACGCCCAGCGCCGCCTGTTCGAGGCCCAGTTGCGTATCGCCCGTGACCTGGGGCTGCCGGTCATCATCCATTGCCGCAAGGCCCTAGACGAAGTACTGATGCTGTGGCGGCGCATCCGCCCGCCGGCCGGCGTACTGCACGCCTTTTCCGGCAGTGATGCACAGGCCCGCCGCGCCCTGGACATGGACCTGCGGCTCGGCATCGGCGGGCCGGTCACCTATCCGCGCGCGCGCCGGCTGCGCAGCCAGGCCGCCACCCTGCCGCTGGATGCCCTGCTGCTGGAAACGGATGCGCCGGACCAGCCGCTGCAGGGTCGGCAGGGCCAGCGCAACGAACCGGCCTGCGTGCGCGACATATGCGAGACCGTGGCCGGACTGCGCGACCTGCCGCCGGGAGAAGTCGCCGCTGCCACCACGGCCGCCGCCGAGGCCCTGTTCCGGCTGCCCCCCGTCGCCCCGGCATGACCGTTCGTCCCCTCTCCACGGCCTCGGGCATGGCAAGCCGGGCCCTGCTGAAGTACATTCCCCTGTATCCGGCCACTGATCGTGCAGCCTCATGAACGACATCAACCAGCGCCTCGCCGCCTACGGCTTCGACAGCAACCAGGACTTCCGCACCCCGGTGCGCTGCCTGCTGGCTACCCCGCCCGGGGAGATGCGCTGTCTCGAGGTCACCGGCACGCCCGGACGGCGCAAGACCGCCTTCGCCCATGCCCTGGCACAGGCCCTGGGCTACCCGGAACTGCGCTATCACGAGTTCCGGGATGAACCGCCACGCAGCGAGCCGGTGCGCATCCCCGAGGACCGCGACAGCCCGCCGGGGGCCCAGCCGGTGGACCCGCTGGACCAGGCCATGGCCGAGGCCTGTGCCCTGAGCGAGGGCGAGCGTACCGTGCTCATCCTCGACCAGCTCCAGCAGGCCCCCTTCTCCGAACACCTGCGCCTGGCCGAATTCCTGCGCACCCACCTGTGGCGCTACGGGGATCTCACCCTCAAGGCCAATCCGGCCAACCTGATGCTGATGCTGATCTCGGAAACACCCCTGTTCCACGGCCTGCGCCGACACAGTTTCCGCATCTGGGTGGAGCCGGAGGCGCGTCTCCCGGCCTCAGAGCTGACCCCGGAACTGCTCGGCCTCGGCAACGGTGGCCAGCCCCTGCTCGAGGCCCTCAACCGTATCTTCGAGCAGCTCGAGGTCCAGCCCACGGTGACCGAATACCGCCGCGTGGTCCATGCCGTGCATACCCTGGTACACGACCTCGACGACCTGCTCGCCGCCATCTACGGCTGGGTCGAAGGCGTGCCCCGGGACCGCATCGACGATCCGCAGATCCGGGCCGCGCTGCAGGCCGAAATGGGCATCATCGAACAGTATCTGGGCCTCTCCACCGAGGAGGAGGGCGCTATCGTCCTGCGCGAGGACGAAAACCACTGACCTCGGCGGCGGGCTTGCGGTATCCTTTGCCCCCACGAGACAAGCCAGGAAGCCCTGCCATGACCCCCGAAGAAGTCAAGCAACTGATCGAAGCCGGCCTGCCGGGCGCCGAGGTCGAGGTGAGCGGAGACGGCAGCAAGTTCGAGGCGCGCGTGGTCAGCGCCGATTTTGCCGGCCTGAACACCGTCAAGCGCCACCAGAAGGTGTTCGCCACCGTCAACGAACACATCGCCAGCGGTGCCATCCATGCCCTCACCCTGAAGACCCTCACCCCGGAAGAAGCGGCCGGCTGAACCTCCCGCCTGCCCGTGCCCGGGTCGTCGCCATGCGCAAGATCGTCCACATCGACATGGACTGTTTCTTTGCCGCCATCGAGGAGCGCGACCACCCCGAACTGCGCGGCCGGCCTCTGGCCGTGGGCGGTGCACCCGAGCGCCGTGGCGTGCTGGCCACCTGCAACTACCCGGCCCGCCGCTACGGCCTGCATTCGGCCATGCCCAGCCGCACCGCTCTGGCCCGCTGCCCGCAGCTGATCCTGCGCCCGGTCGACCTGCCGCGCTACCGGGCCGTATCGCAGGCCATCTTCCGCATCTTCGCCGACTACACCGACCGCATCGAGCCGGTCTCGCTGGACGAGGCCTACCTCGACCTCAGTCACGAGCCGCGCGCCGTGCGCGTGGCCCGGGCCATCCGCGAACGCATCCGCGCCGAACAGGGCCTGACCGCCTCGGCCGGCGTGGCGCCGAACAAGTTCCTGGCCAAGGTGGCCAGCGACTGGAACAAGCCCGACGGGCTGTGCGTGATCCTGCCCGAACAGGTGGACGAGTTCGTTCGTGCCCTGCCCGTGGGCCGCATCCCCGGCGTCGGCCCGGTTACCGAGGCCCGCCTGCTGGCCATGGGCATCAAGACCTGCGGTGACCTGCGCCGCCTTTCGCGCGAGGAACTGCAGCAGCGCTTCGGCCGTGCCGGCAGCCGCCTGCACGAGCTGGCCCGCGGTATCGACGAGCGGCCCGTGCGCGTCAGCCGCCGGCGCAAGAGCCTGAGCGTGGAACATACCTTTGCCTCGGACCTCGGCAGCCTGGATGACTGTCTCGCCCTGCTGCCACAACTGACCGAGGCCCTGCTCGAGCGCCTCGACCGACAGCCACCGGCGCTCAGGCGCGCCATACGCGCTCAATTCGTCAAGATCCGCTTCAACGACTTTCACCAGACCACGGTGCAATGCCCGACCACGGAGCCGGACCGGGCACGCTTTCGTGCCCTGTGCAGTCGGGGCTGGCAGCGCGGCCGCCGGCCGGTGCGCCTGCTGGGGCTGGGCCTGCATTTCGCCGAGGCCCCGCCCGGAGCGCGGCAACTGGAAATACCGCTGGAGGCAGACGCATGACGCGCCCGCTCGCCCTCCTCGTCGGGGTGCCCGAACCCCTCCACGCCGGCCTGCGCAGCGGGCTTTCGGCCCGGGGCCTCGAACCCGTCGTGGCAGGGGAACAGGGCTGTCCGACAGAACCGTCCGCACTGGCAGCCTGGCTCGATAGCCGGGCACCCGTGCTGGCCTGCCTGGTCAACGGGCGCGCGACCTGGCTGGGCCTTCCCGGCCAGGGCGAGCGTCCCGTTCCGCCCTATCCCCTGTACGAGGCCGCCCTGCGGCATCTGGCCCCGGATGGCGGCTGCATGGTCACCCTGTTCGATCACGAGGGGCTGAACATGCCCCTGGTACAAGGGCTGATGGGGCGGCTGGCCGAACGGGCCGGTGAGCGGCGCCTGTGTCATAACGCCATGGCCCTGCACGGCCCGGAAACGGGCGCCGCCCTGACGGAACGGGTGGAGACCCTGGTCTGGCTGTGCACGCTCGAGCACTACTCGCCCCAGGGCGAATTTCTGCGCGGGTGGTCCGGACAACCGGTATGAGATGCAACCGGCACCGGGGCTGCGCCCGCGGTGCCGGAAACACAGGACTACTTCTTCACGGCCTTGGGTGCCGGGGTATCGTAGAGACCCTCCTGGCTGGAGAACCAGGCCGCCAGGTCGGCGATGTCCTGATCCGACAGCGATGCCGCCATACCGACCATGATCGGGTTCTTGCGCTCTCCGGTCTTGTAGGCCTTGAGGGCGTGCTCCAGGTAATTGCGGTACTGCCCGGCCAGCTTCGGGTACATCGGCACGGTCGAGTTGCCGTCGGCGCCATGACAGGCGGCGCAGGCCTGTGCCTTCTTCTGCCCGGCCACCGGGTCACCCGCTGCCTGCGCGGCACTCATGCCAAGCATCAGCGCCAGGCCCAGCAGCCCTGTCCAAAGCACTCTGTTCATCGCCGCCCCCTTCATTTGTCTTTCCTCGGAAATGTGGAGAACCACGCCGCCAGATCCTGCATGTCCTGCTCGGACAGGCTGGCCGCCTGGGCATGCATGGTCTTGTGGCTGCGATTGCCGCTCTTGTACTCCTTGAGTGCGGCCACGATGTAATCGGCATGCTGCCCGCCCAGGCGCGGGACGTGATAGGTGGGGTAGACATTGTTGTAACTGGGAATGCCATGACACCCCATGCAATCCGTGGCCAGCTCGCGGCCACGCTGGGGATCGCCGGCGGCATGCGCGGCGGAACAGAAAAGGCCCAGACAGACCAGGGCCGGAATGGAACACTTCATAAACGCCCTCCGGTGGTAATGGTGGTTGCTCTATTGTTCTGCGGAAATACTCCGCAAGAGAGTTTAGACCATTCCCGGAAGTTTGCCGGGCGGTGAGCCTCCGGTGTGGAGTTCATCCCCCGGCAATGCATGGCCGGTCCTGATCAATTCGCAAACGGCATCTTGTGGCAGGAATTTACCCATTTGCGCGTTGTGAATCTGCGCAATAGCCCGGCTATTACGTAAGATTCGCGCCTTGAACTGGATGATTTTTCATCACAATCTGCCCACGCAGAATGGATCAGAGCCTCCCTAGAGCTGGGATTCGATGGGCAGGATGCGCAGCAGATTCACGCCGATGCGCAGCCAGAGGCTGCTGTGCGGGTCGTGGTCGTAGACCACGGGGCGGCCGTTTTCGATCCCGCGCCACTCGAGACGCTCGCTGCCGTCATCGTCCCTGACCAGCACCACGTGGAAGGTCTTGACCTGCAGGTTCGCCTCCAGACTGTTGGCCATGTCCCGTCCCAGCTCCGGTGAGTCGAACAACAGGCCGATCTCCGTATTTTCGTACAGCGAACGCGGATCCAGGTTGAGCGAACCGACGAAGGCAAGATGCCGGTCGAGCAGAAAGGTCTTGGCATGCAGGCTGGCCCGCGAGGAGCCGGTCAGGCTCCTGCCCTCCCCCTCGCGCCCGGGTGGAAGATTGCGGTTCATTTCGTAGAGCTCCACTCCGGCACGCAGCAGGGCCTTGCGGTAGCGTGCGTAGCCGGCGTGCACGATGGCTACGTCGTTGGAGGCCAGCGAGTTGGTGATGATGCGCACCCGCACGCCGCGCTGCACCAGTCCGGCAAGGAACTCGACCCCCTCCCTGCCGGGCACGAAATAGGGGCTGACGATCAGCAGATCCTTCTTCAGATCATCGAACACCTCCTTGAGCTGCGTCTTGAGCAGCA
This sequence comes from Gammaproteobacteria bacterium, assembly GCA_003696465.1. Taxonomy (GTDB): domain Bacteria; phylum Pseudomonadota; class Gammaproteobacteria; order J044; family J044; genus J044. The sequence continues at coordinate 5,796 of RFHG01000137.1, forward strand.
GGTGCCCGGAGCGCTCCTGATCGACGACCTTCTCCGGGTCGTCCACTACCAGTTGAGCCTTGCCCCAGTACCACCGGGTGCCGCCGGTGCGCAGCGAGTCGGCCAGTTGCGAATGATGCAATGCATCCACGTAGCTGCGGATTTCGGGCTTTTCCAGCTCACGGTAGAGCACCTCGCGCAGGATGCGGGGATGATCCTGCGGGGCGCTGCGGCCAAGGACCTGTGTCACGGGGACCGCAAAGCGGCTGTTCCAGTAGAGGTCGAAGGCCTTCTCCGCCTCGGCCACCACCGGCCCGATGGCCATCACGTCCAGATCGACGAAGGCCAGGGCGGGATCGGCCTCGAAATATTCATTGCCGATATTGCGTCCGCCAAGCACGGTGGCCAGCCCGTCCACGGTAAACGACTTGTTGTGCATGCGTCGGGTCGTGGTGCCCACTCCGAATGCCAACTGCAGGCCACGCGGCAGGCCGCGTCGCAGCGGATTGAACAGGCGGATCTCGATGTTCGGATGCGCGTCCAGGGCGAGGATGGCCTCGTCGCGCCCGCCCAGGTCGATGTCATCGATGAGCATGCGCACCCGCACCCCACGGTCCGCTGCCTTCAGCAGGGCATCGGTAAACAGGGCGCCGACCTCGTCGGCATGATAGAGGTAATACTGCAGATCGATGCTGTGCGTGGCCAGCTCCGCAAGCACGGCGCGCCCGACCAGCGCATCGCGCCCGTTGGCAAGTGGATGCACGGCGTCCTGCCCGGGATGACGGGCAAGATGTTCCTGAATCCGCTGTGCCATGGGCGAATTCTTTGCTGGCGGCAGGGCATGCGATACGGGCGTGTTCGGATCGCGCTGGACGGTGGTACAACCGCTCGCTGCGAGCAGCAGGGAACTGGCCAGGGCCATGCGGAGAGCAGCCTTCATCATGGCCACATCCTAGCACGATCCCCCTGGCTGACAGTGCAGCCTTCGACCGGCCACAGTTGAACGGCGCCCGCTTTCACATCAGACTTGTGTCGCGTCCGAATTCACTCGTGGTTGTACCCGACATGCTCTTCTGTGACGACCCGCAACCGCTCACGGAACTGCTGGCCCGCTACGGCCTGGCAGTGGAAACCGTGCCAGCGGGCCAACCCATTCCCGGCAGTTTCTGGGGCGCGCCGGAGGCCGGGCTGATCGGCAACACGCTGTATGTGCGCCCCGACACCCCGCTGCACTCGGCCCTGCACGAGGCCTGCCACTGGATCTGCATGGATGGCGAACGGCGCGCCGCCCTGCACACCGATGCCGGTGGCGGCTACGACGAAGAGAACGGCGTGTGCTACCTGCAGATCCTGCTGGCCGACGAACTGGAGAGCGTCGGCCGGGATCGCCTGATGGCCGACATGGACGCCTGGGGCTACAGCTTCCGGCTCGGCAGCACGCGGGCCTGGTTCGAACAGGATGCCGAGGATGCCCGCGAATGGCTGCAGGGGCACGGGCTGATCGATGCCTCGGGCCGGCCGAGCTTTTGCGTGCGTTATTGACCTGCCGCCTTTACTCGCATCCCGGGCAGGTCTAACCTGCGGGTATGAACCAGACCACCGCCGTTGTACAGACCCTGCTCGGCCAGTTGTGGCCGGTGCGCGACCTCGACCAGTCACAGCAGATCAAGCTGCTGAAGAAGTCGCGCATGGACAACTACGCTGGCGGCAAGCGCCTCAATGCGAGCGAGGAGCAGAACTGGCTGGTGTATCTGCTCGACGGCAAGGTCAATCTGCTGACCGAGCGCGGTGTCGAACCCCTCTCCACCCCTTCGGCCCGCACCCAGCAACCGCTCTTTTCCGGCAAGAACCTGCGCGAGGCGGCCATCGTCCAGGGCCACGCCCGCATCCTGCGCGTCGACCGGCGCTATCTCGAGATCCTCTCCGAGCAGCAGACCGAGGAGGGCATCGAGGTCTCGGACGTGCAGATCACCGAGGACGAAAACCGCCTGTTCCAGGACATCTACACCGCCTTCAGCCAGGGCGGGCTGGAGCTGCCCAACCTGCCCGTGGCCGGCCAGGTGGCGCACACCCTCCTCGAACGGGAAGACCTCGATACCGAGTCGGTCGCCGGACTGATGATGCTCGACCCCGGCCTGCTCGGCTCGCTGCTGCAGACGGCCAACACCCCCACCTATCGCGGCGAGGCCGGCAAGGTGCACAGCGTGCTCGATGCCATGGAACGCATCGGGCTCGAGGACCTGCACGACCTGGTCGAGGGCATGGCACAGCAGAACCCGTGCACCCCGCAACACCCCGAGACCCTGGAACGGATGGAACGGGAATGGCAGCGCAGCCTGACCATCGGCGCCATGTGCCACACCCTGGCCCAGCAGTTCCCGGAACTGGACCCGGAGCGCGCGCGGCTGGCCGGGCTCATGCACCGCATCGGCGCGCTGGCCATCCTGCAGCAGCTCGACCAGGCCGATGAGCTGGCCAGCCTGGCGACCAGCGACCATGCCATCGAGACCCTGCAGGCACTGGTCGGCGTGCTGGTAGTGACCGGGCTGGACATGGAAGGGCGCTGCAGCAGCATCATCGAGCAGAGCCGCGAGTGGCTGCGCGATACCGACGACGAGGCCCCGGTCGACTACATCGACCTGCTGCTCGTTGCCCAGCTGCTGCACGACATGGAGGACGGGCTTCCGGAAGGCCTGCCCCCGGTGGACGAACTGCCGGTCTACCGCAAGCTGGACCCGGGCGCCCACAGCGAGAACCTGCGCCCGCTGCTGATGCTGGATGCCGAAGAAGACCTGGAGCGGTTCCGCCGCCTGCTCGAGGGGGAAGCGCTGCAGGAGGAGGCGCCGGCGCTGAATCCCGAGATCGAACTGGAACTGCCGCCGCGCAAGCGCCCCAAATCACGCCCCACAACCCTGCTCAAGGACCTGCTTCGGCCAAAGCCCGAAAAGCCCGCTGCCGAACAGAAGCCCCCGGAACAGGCGGCCGAGCCCGACCTCAGCACCCGCGAAATCAACGAGGCCGCCTACCGCGCGCGACTGGCCGAACTCGGGCTGTCGGAGGACGGCTCCAGCGACTGATCCTGGTACCAGTAGTCGTAGCGCTCGAGCAGCCCCTTCATAAAGCGCCAGGCCTCGGCATAGGACAGACCGCTGTCGGCCGGGATGATGATCTTGACATAGAGCTTGCCCGGGTACTTTTTCTTCAGCCGGGTCAGCTGTTGCTCGAGCTCCTTGCGGCTGACCACGCGCGACTGCTTCCAGCCGCTGTCGCGCAGGCGAATCACCGGCTTGCCGTTGACCTTGCGGTAACGCACCTCGACCACATGCTTGCCCTTGGGCGTGCGGGCCGGCCTTACCAG
>RFHG01000138.1 GCA_003696465.1 Gammaproteobacteria bacterium
GGATCGCCTGAAACGCCATCACCTGGCCCTGCTGGCCTTGGCCGGAGTGATCGCACTCGTGCTCGGCTTCTGGGCAGGGCAGCTCAACCACGACGAGCCTCCGCTGGAGCATGGCACCGACATGCGCAGCGCCCCACGGGCCCTGCCCGATTTTCGCCTGCAGGACCACAATGGGCAGCCCTTCACCCCCGAGCGCCTGCAGGGCCACTGGAACCTGCTGTTCTTCGGCTACACCCACTGCCCCGATGTGTGCCCGACAACGCTTGCCATGCTGCGCCAGGCCATGCAGGCCTATCGCGAGCTGGGTGGCAACCCCGATGACTGGCAGGTGGTGTTCGTCTCGGTCGACCCGCAACGCGACACACTGGAGAGACTGCGCGAATACGTACGCTACTTCGATCCCGCCTTCCTCGGCGTGACCGGTGACCCCGAGCAGCTCCAGCGCCTCGCGCTGGGCGTGGGCGTGGTGTATGGCCGGGTCGAAAACCCGAAGGATCCCGACAACTATCTGGTCGATCACAGCGCCTCGATCATTGCCATCGACCCGCAGGGGCGCGAGGCCGCCGTCTTCAGCCCGCCACACGTCCCCCAGGCTCTGGCGCGCGACATGCTCATCCTGGCGGGGTCCGGCACGGACAAATGAGCGCGCAACCCGCCGTCAGCCTCGCTGACCGGCTCAAGGCCGGAGTGATTGCCCTGCTGCCGGCCCATCTCGTCTCGCGGCTCGTCTACCGCCTCAGCCGCTGCCGCCTGCCCTGGGTCAAGAATGCCCTCATCGGCCTCTACATCCGCCTGTTCGACATCGACATGAGTGAAGCGCGGGAATCCAGCCCCTTCGCCTATGCCAACTGGAACGCCTTCTTCACCCGTGCCCTGCGCGAGGATGCCCGACCCGTGGATCCGGCCCCGGAGGCAATCGTCAGCCCCGTGGACGGACGTATCAGTGAACTGGGCGCGCTTTCCGGGGAACGCATCCTGCAGGCAAAGGGGCGCGACTACAGCCTGGCTGCCCTCGTTGGCAAGGAATCGGACAGCCGGCCCTACGAGAACGGGCACTTCATCACCCTGTACCTGTCGCCGCGCGACTATCATCGCATCCACATGCCCTGTCGGGGTCGCCTGCGCAGCATGCGATACATCCCGGGACGGCTGTTCAGCGTGGCACCGCACACGGTGCGCAGCATCGATTCAATCTTTGCCCGCAACGAGCGCGTGGTTTGCCACTTCGAGACCGATTCCGGCCCCATGGCCGTGGTGCTGGTCGGTGCCATCAACGTGGGCTCGATGGAAACCTGCTGGCACGGCCCGGTCACGCCGCCCTATGGCCGCGAGGTCCGCGAGTGGCACTACGATGATCGCGAGATCGTGCTGGAAAAGGGCCAGGAGCTGGGGCGCTTCAATCTCGGCTCCACCGTGATCGTGCTTTTCGGGCCCGACCAGGCCCGCTGGCGCAATGACCTGCACGCCGGCAGCCGTGTGCTGATGGGACAGCGCATCGGCATCTGCCAAACCGTGGATTCAACACAATAATACTGCCCGAGGAACTGCCGTGAACTCGAAACACCGTATCGTCATTGTTGGTGGCGGAGCCGCCGGACTGGAGCTCGCCACCCGCCTCGGCCGCCGACTGGGGCGCAAGGGGCTGGCCGAGATCACCCTGATCGACGCCAAGAGCACCCACATCTGGAAGCCCCTGCTGCACGAGGTGGCGGCCGGCACGCTCGATGCCTGCGAACATCAGCTCGAGTATCTGGCCCAGGCCCACTGGCAGCACTTCCGCTTCCGCCTCGGGCGCATGGAAGGGCTCGATCGGGAGAAGCGGGAAGTCATCGTCTCGCCCACATACAACGAGCAGGGTGAAGAGGTCATCCCCCGCCGCCGCTTCGGCTACGACACGCTGGTCATTGCCGTGGGCAGCCTGAGCAACGACTTCGGCATCCCCGGAGTGCGCGAACACTGCCTGTTCCTCGACGCGCTGGAACAGGCGGTGAATTTCCAGCGCCGGCTGCTGGACACCCTGCTCTACATCCACACCCACCGCGAAGCGCAGGACCAGCGTATGGGCGTGGCCATCGTCGGTGCCGGCGCCACCGGGGTGGAGCTCACCGCCCAGCTGCATCAGGTCACCCGCCAGTTGAGTGCCTATGGTCTCGACGAGCTCGACCCGGAAGAAGACATCGCCTTCCACCTGATCGAGGCCGGCCCGCGCATCCTCCCGGCCCTGCCCGAGAAGCTGGCCGACCAGGCGGCGGAAAAGCTGCGCCATCTGGGCGTGCAGATCCACGTCAACGAACGCGTAACCCGGGTGACTGCCGACGGCATCGAGACCGCCGCCGGTGACTTCCTGCCTGCCGGCATCAAGGTCTGGTGTGCCGGCATCAAGGCCCCGGACTTCCTGGCCAAGACCGGCCTCGAGGTCAACCATCTCAATCAGCTGGTGGTGTACAAGAACCTGCAGACCACCCGGGATCCGAACATCTATGCCCTGGGAGACTGTGCCGCCTGCCCGGACGATCACGGCGGCTTCGTGCCGCCGCGGGCCCAGGCCGCCCACCAGCAGGCCAGCTTTCTCGCTCACCGGCTGGAACGGATGGTGAAAGGCAAGCCGGTGCACGGCGAGTACCACTACCACGACTACGGCTCGCTGGTCACCCTGGGGCGCTACAGTACGGTA
>RFHG01000139.1 GCA_003696465.1 Gammaproteobacteria bacterium
CGTATCACGGTGCATGCGCCGGCCGAAGTGCCCTATCTCATCATGGGCTGGAAGGCGCCCCATCTCGACCCGAAACGGATCGATGACTGGGAGCCCTATGCGCTCGAGGTACTGGCCAGCATCCTGGCGGGCGGCGAGAACAGTCGCCTGCAGAAGCATCTGGTGCGTGGCCGCGAACTGGCCTCCTCGGCCGATGCCGATTACAGCGCCTTCTCCCTGCACGACGGCCTGTTCGTGATCGACGCCGTCCCGGCCGACGGCACCGACATGAGCACCCTGGAACAGGCCCTGCTGGAACAGGTAGCGCGCCTCAAGCGCGAACCGGTGGCGGGCGAGGAACTGGAGCGCATCAAGGCCGGCGTGGTAGCGAGCGAGATCTACCAGCGCGACTCGGTACAGCACCAGGCCATCGTGCTGGGGATGCTGGCCGCGCTGGGCTACCCGCCGCAACTGATGGATGACTATGCCGACCGCATCCGCGCCGTGACCGCCGAGCAGGTCCAGGCGGTGGCCCGCAAGTATCTGGTGGATCGCCACCGAACCGTGGCCACCTTGGCCCCGGAGCCGATCGACCCCGCCCATCCCCCGAGCCACTTCAGTGGAGAGCTGCGCTGATGAGACGCCTGATTGCCCTCTGCCTGCTGCTGTCCCTGCCCGTGCTGGCAATGGCCAGCCCGAAGATCCAGCACTGGCGCCTGCCTTCGGGCCTGTCCGTATACTTCCTCGAGGCGCACGAGCTGCCGATGCTCGACCTCAAGCTGGTCTTCGATGCCGGCAGCGCCCGCGACGGTGACCTGCCCGGCCTGGCCAGCATGACCGCCGGCGAGCTGTTCTCGGGAGCCGACGGGCTGGACCTGGAAACCCTCTCCGATCGCCTCGACCGGGTCGGAGCCTCCTACGGCTCGGGCGCATTGCGTGACATGGCCTGGATCACCCTGCGCAGCCTCACCGACAAGGACAGCCTCGAGCCCGCGCTGGATACCTGGCTGCGCGTCGTGGGACACCCCGACTTCCCGGCCGAACACTTCGAACGTGCCCGACGCCAGCGGCTGGTGGGCATCCGTGCCGAGCGCGAGGATCCGGGCACCGTGGCCAGCAAGGCCTTCTGGAAGGCGCTCTACGGCGAGCACCCCTATGCCCATCCCGTCAACGGCACCGAGGACAGCACCCGGGCCCTGCGCCGCAAGGACCTGGTGCGCTTCCATCGCACCTATTATGTGAGCGGCAATGCCGTGCTGGTCATCGTCGGCGACCGCACCCTGGCCGAGGCCGAGGAGCTGGCCCGCCGGGTCGATGCCGCCCTCCCGCGCGGGCCGCATGCCCCACCGCTGCCACCCGTCCCGGAGCTCAAGGAAGGCAAGACCATCCGCATCCCGTTCCCCTCGACCCAGGCCCACATCCTGATGGGCCAGCCGGGCATGCGTCGCAACGATCCGGACTACTTCCCCCTGTACGTGGGCAACCATGTACTCGGAGGCAGCGGCTTCACCTCGCGCCTGGTGAAGACCGTGCGGGTAGAACACGGGCTTGCCTACAGCGTATACAGCTACTTCCTCCCCATGCGCGCGCACGGCCCCTTCATGGCCGGCCTGCAGACCCGGCGTGACCAGACCAGGCAGGCGCTGAAGCTGGTGCGCGAGACCCTGACCCGCTATCTGGCCGAGGGCCCCAGCGAACAGGAACTGCGTGCCAGCAAGCGCAACATCACCGGTGGCTTCCCGCTGCGCATCGCCTCCAACAGCGATCTGGCCGACTATCTGGCCATGATCGGTTTCTATGACCTGCCACTGGACTACCTCGACCGCTTCAATGCACGGGTGGAGGCCGTCACCCGCGAACAGATCCTTGATGCCTTCCGGCGACGCATCCACCCCGAGCGCATGGTCACGGTGATCGTTGGTGGCCCGAAATAAACGACCCGGCGGCAGCAACCGGCTGCGCATCATCGGTGGCCGCTGGCGCGGGCGCCGGCTGGTCTTCCCGGATGCCGCGGGCCTGCGCCCCACCCCGGACCGGGTGCGGGAGACCCTGTTCAACTGGCTGCAGTCCCGGGTACCCGGGGCACGGGTGCTGGACGCCTTTGCCGGCAGCGGAGCACTCGGGTTCGAGGCCGCCTCGCGCGGGGCCGGGCAGGTGCTCATGATCGAACGCGCGCCGCGGGTGCTCAGGGCCCTGGAGCATAGCCGGGACGAGCTGGGCGCGGAAGCGGTGGAGATCCGCCGCGGCAATGCACTGGAGTATCTTTCGCACTGCGAGGACCCCTGGGATCTCATCCTGCTCGACCCGCCCTTCGGGCAGGGGCTGGCGGAAAAGTCCCTGTACGCGATTCGCGAATCCGGCTGCCTGAGCCCCGAAGGCCGCGTCTACCTCGAGGTCGAACGCCAGTTACCGCTGGATGCAGCCCTCGACGGCTGGCAGGTCCTGCACGACCGGCAGGCCGGGGATGTCCGCTACCTGCTCCTTGCGCAGCAGGAGCAGGATTCATCACCCACCTCATAAAAATTTTCGATTTTGCGGAACAAAATCTGCTGTTAGCACTCTAATGTGGTGAGTGCTAAAATGCACTCAAAATCAGAACAAAGAGGGGGGAATGCCAATGACGACGAACACTGCACTTGCCAATGCCATGAACACGCTGCCGGCCCCGACCGGCAACCTGGACCAGTACATCCAGGCCGTCTATCAGCTCCCGGTGCTGAGCGCCGAAGAGGAGCATGATCTGGCCGTGCGCCTGCACGAGCAGAACGATCTCGATGCAGCCCGCAAGCTGATCCTGCACAACCTGCGCTTCGTGGTGCAGGTGGCACGCGGCTACCAGGGCTATGGCCTGCCGCTGGCCGACCTCATCCAGGAAGGCAACATCGGCCTGATGAAGGCGGTCAAGCGCTTCGACCCGTCCAAGGGCGTGCGCCTGGTCTCCTTTGCCGTGCACTGGATCCGGGCCGAGATTCACGAGTACATCCTGCGCAACTGGCGCATCGTCAAGATCGCCACCACCAAGGCCCAGCGCAAGCTGTTCTTCAACCTGCGCAGCGCCAAGAAGCGGCTGGGCTGGATGAACCGCGCCGAGGTCGAGCAGGTGGCCGAGGATCTCGGGGTCAAGCCCGAGGAAGTGCTGCAGATGGAATCGCGACTCGGCAGCCATGACATGGCCTTCGATGCCGGCCCGGACGACGACGACAACCATGTTGCTCCGGTCAGCTTCCTGCCGGCCGACGAGTCCAGCGACCCCGCCCGCGTGGTGGAAGAGGCAGAATGGCAGGAACAGGCACACGAAGGGCTGCAGGAGGCCCTGGCCAGCCTCGACGAGCGCAGCCGCGACATCCTCGCGCGCCGCTGGCTCACCGACGACAAGGCCACCCTGCACGAACTGGCCGACGAATACGGCGTATCCGCCGAGCGCATCCGCCAGATCGAGGCCAGCGCCATCAAGAAGCTGCGCAAGCAAATGGTGGCCGAGGCCGCCTGAGGCCAGGCCGCCTGCAGATACGCAAAAGGCCCCGCAATGCGGGGCCTTTTGCGTGCTCGTCTCGCCGCCTTCAGCCGGAAAGGATCACGGAGAAGAAGCTGATCCAGGCCCAGGCAATCAGGGCGATGACGATGTAGAGCGGCAGGGTTTCGTTGCTCATCACGATATCCTCGGGATCTTGTGAATGCTGCGCATCCTACTCGAAGCAGGGGGCGTGTTCAAGGCACCCTGCCGTCCCCGTCGTCCTTTGGTTCGTCCTCGGGCGGTCTGGCGGAGCGGGGAATGAGCGGATCGTCGTCGTCCATGAGGATGCGATGCGCCGGCCCCTCGAGGTCGTCGTACTGGCCGGACTTGACGGTCCAGACGAAGGCGACGATGGCAATGACCATGATGAACACGGCCATCGGAATCAGCATGTAGAGGATTTCCATTATTGCCTCTCCTTGCCCTCGTTGAGACGCAGGGCATTGAGCACGACGATGAGCGAGCTGGCCGACATGCCGATGGCCGCCATCCACGGCTGCACCCAGCCGGCCGCAGCCAGCGGCACGGCCACCACATTATAGGCCACTGCCCAGCCAAGGTTCTGGCGGATGATGGACAGCGTGCGCCGGGCCATGCGCACCGCCTCGGGCAGATGTCGCAGATCCTCCGACAGCAGCACCATGTCGGCCGAGGCATGGGCAATGCCGGAACCGGAACCCATCGCGATCGAGACCTGGGCCCGGGCCAGAACGGGGGCATCGTTGACCCCGTCTCCGACCATGGCCACCACATGCCCGGCCTGCTGCAGTGCCTCGATCCGCTCCAGCTTGTCCTGCGGCAGCAGGCCGCCGGCATGTGATTCGATGCCCAGCTCCTCCGCTACCCGGGCCACCACTTCCGGATCATCCCCGCTGAGCAGCATCACCTTGAGGCCCTGCGCCTTCAGCGTGGCGACTGCCTCCCTTGCCTCGGGCCTCAGGACATCGCTGAAGACGAAGCTTGCCAGCAGTTTACGCCCCTCCTCGTCCACCAGGCAGACCCGGCTCTCGCCGGCCTCGCGCACGAGCTCCGGCACCTCGATACGCATCGCGCGCACCGAATCCGGGCTGCCGACCCAGCACAGCCTGCCCTCCACCCGGCCGCGAATACCCTTGCCCGGCACGGCCTCCACCTCGGTCACCTCCGGCAACTGCTCCACCCGGGCCAGCAGGGCACGCGCCACAGGGTGCTCCGATTGCCGCTCCAGCCCCGCCGCCAGACGCAGGCACTCCTCCTCATCCGAGCCTTCATGCAATACCACCCGGACCAGCCGCAGTCGGCCCACGGTCAGGGTCCCGGTCTTGTCGAACACGATATGGTCGGTCCGTGCCAGGGCCTCGAGCGCATGCCCGCGCGTGGTGAGCACCCCCAGTCGGGTCAGGCTGCCGGTGGCCGCGGTCACCGCTGCCGGAGTGGCCAGCGAGAGGGCGCAGGGGCAGGTCACCACCAGCACCGAGATGGTAATCCACAGCGCCTGCTCGACACCTGCTGCCGGCAGCCACCAGGCGAACACGCCGCCGGCGATGAGCAGCAGGGCCAGTACGAACCAGCCGGCGATGCGGTCGGCGAGCCGGGCAATGGCCGGCTTTTCCGATTGCGCCCGCTCCAGCAGCCGCAGGATGGCCGACAGCGTGGTATCGGCCCCGACCCGGGTCACCTCGACCACCAGCGGGCTCTCGATGTTGATACTGCCGCCGATCACCTCGTCGCCGCAGTCGCGCGCGACCGGGAGGCTCTCCCCGGTGAGCAGGGACTCATCCACACTGGAGCGCCCCTCGATAATCCGACCATCGGCCGGGATCGACTCGCCGGGACGGATCAGTACGCGATCGCCGATCTCCAGATCGTCGACCGGCACCACTTCCTCCTGCCCGTCCCTGATCCGGGTGGCGGTATCCGGCAGCAGCCGTACCAGCTCCTCGGCCGCCTGCCCGGCGCGGTGCCGGGCCACCATCTCCAGATAGCGGCCCACCAGCAGGAAGAAGGTGAACATGGTCACCGAATCGAAATAGACGTGCCCCTTGCCGGTTGCCGTGGCCCAGGCACTGGCCAGAAAGCCGCCGCTGATGGCCAGTGAGACCGGGACATCCATGCCCAGCCGGCGCCGCTTCAGGTCCTGCCAGGCCGAGCGATAGAACGGCCAGGCCGCATAGAGGATCACCGGCGCGGCGATGACCAGACTGACCCAGCGCATGAAATTGCGCAGCGCCTCATCCATGCCCTCGGCCTCGCCGGCATACATCGCAACGGCCAGCATCATCACCTGCATGGCGCCCAGACCGGCCACCGCCAGGCGCTTGAGGGCCTGGGAGCGCTCCTTTTTCTGCAACTGCTCCTGTCGGGCCGGGTCGAAAGGGTGGGCGTGATAGCCGATCTCGCTGATGGCGCGCAGGATATCCGACAGGTGGATGACCTCGTTGTCCCAGCGCAGCTGGGCCCGATGGGTGGAATAGTTGACCCGGAACTCGAGCACGCCCGGCAGGCTGCTGACATGCTTTTCGTTCAGCCACACGCAGGCGGCACAGGTAATGCCCTCGAGGATCAGGGCCGCCTCGCGTATGTCGCCACCGCCGGATTCCAGGTGACGCACGAAGCGTTTCTGCAGGGACTCGCTGTCGTAGACCTGCAACTCGCGCAGCTGCTCCGGCACCAGGTCCTCGGGGCGCTGGGAGGGTGCCGTGCGGTAGCGGTAGAAATCCTCCATGCCGGAATCGACAATGGCCCTTGCCACCGCCTCGCACCCGGCACAGCACATCTCGCGCGGCCTGCCCTCGATTTCGACGCACCAGTGACTGCCCGGCGGCACAGGCAGCCCGCAGTGGAAGCAGCTCTTTTGCGACGCGTTGTTTTCGCCCGTACTCACTGCCCGGCAGTGTGGCCTTCCGGCTCGATGTAGGTCCAGCCTCGGGTCTCGTGCAGGTCCTTGCCGCGGCGGATCAGGCCCACCACATACCATCGCCCCTTGCCGGGCAATCTCACCTGCACGCCGTACATTCCGGGCTCGAGCTCCTTGAGGTCGAACTGCTGGTCAAGCCGCTTGTCGGAGGGGCGCAGGAACCGGACCTCGACCTCGGCACCCTCCACCGGCCTGCCTTCGCGGTCGAGCACCTGAATGCGGAAATCCGTCGGCGTGTTCTCGTGCGGCGTCTCGAGAAATCCCTGGTTGACCTGCCAGCCACGCTTCTTCTGGATTTCCAGCTGCCTCAGATAGGCGTTGTAATCCTTTTCCTTCTCCTGGAAGTCGTGCGCGATGGTGCCGGGGAACACACTGGTGATCCTGCCATGGCGCGCCTCCTCGGGAGCCAGGGCCTGGATCACGGGGTTGCTGAATCCCTGCTGGGCGAGGGTGATGATGATCGAATCGACCACCGCGATGGTCACGAAAAACCCGACCAGAATGGCCGGATACCAGTGGAACCAGCGGCCCTCGTTGCGCACCCCCATGCGCTCCTGATGCTCCCAGTGCGAGGTGATGATGCCGAGCACATAGGGGATCACACCGTACAGGGCCACATGAATCGCCACCACATCCATGCCCGGCCATTTAAGGATAACCATCGGCACATACACGCCCATGGCGGCGAGAAACACGAGCAGGGCAACCTGCTTGCCCTGCATCCGGGTATAGCGATACAGCAGGACGAACACGGCCACGATCAGCAGAATGCCGATACCCAGCGATGCGACCAGTTCGTTCATGCGTGCATCTCCCTACGGAATGAAGAATCGCGCGGGTGCTTCGACCGGCGGCAGATCGGCCGGTTCAATCGGCACCGCCCGGAAGCTGAAGTTCTGCCGCTTCGGCGTACCCGGTGCCGGTTTCAGGCTCACCTTGCCAAGCAGCCGCACATAGTGCTGCGGGCGAATCTCCACCTCGCGGAAGCGGCCGAAATCGGCCCGGGCACCGGGCAGCCCGCTGATCTCCATGCGCACGCGCACCGGCTCGCTGGTCTTGTTGTTGATCTTGATGTCGTAGCTGTTCTGGATCGATCCGTCGGACAGTTCGACATACAGAGGCTGACGCAGCTTGCGCACATGCATGTCCAGCGGCTGCTCGCTGGCCACCAGCCAGGTCATGAAACCCACTACTGCGGCGAGTGCCAGCCCATAGCCGAGCGTCTTCCACTTGAAGAAGCGCGTCTTCTTCCCCTCGAGCTGGTTTTCCGAGTAATAGCCGATCAGGCCGCGCTCCCAGCCAAGGCTGTCCATGATGGTATCGCAGGCATCGATGCACAGCGCACACTGGATGCAGGGCACCTGCAGGCCATTACGGATGTCGATCCCGGTCGGGCAGACCTGCACGCAATAGCCGCAGTCGATGCAGTCACCAACCCCCTTCTCGTGACGCTCCTCCCGCGTCTTGAAGCCCTTGGCGATCTTGTGCCGGCCGGCCGTGCCCTCCCCGCGCTTGGCGTCGTAGCTCACCACCAGCGTGTCCTTGTCGAACATGGCCGACTGGAAGCGCGAGTACGGGCACATATAGATACAGACCTGCTCCCGCGCCAGACCGGCCATCACATAGGTGGTGGCGGTCAGGAACAGGGCCGTCGCATAGGCGGGGAACGGGGCCTTGCCGGTGAAGAATTCGACGAACAGGGTCGGTGCATCACCCCAGTAGAGGACAAAGGTCAGACCGGTCCAGAAGGCCACCAGCAGCCAGAGCAGATGCGTCAGGCCCAGCTTGACCGCCTTTTCCATGCCCCACGGCTGTTTGGAGAGGCGGATGCGCGCCGGGCGCTCACCCTGCACCAGACGCTCGATCATGATAAAGACATCGGTCCACAGGGTCTGGAAGCAGAAATACCCGCAGAACACCCGCCCCGCCACACTGGTCACAAAGAACAACAGCAGGGCTGCCAGGGTGAGGAAGGCCGCCAGCAGGAAGATATCCTGCGGGTGAATGATCATGTCGAAGACATAGAACAGGCGGGCCTTCAGATCGAAGATGACAGCCTGGTCCGGCCCGTTGTCGCGGTGCCATCGCAGCCAGGGGAGCATGAAATACACACCGTACGCCAGCACCAGGATGGCGTACTTCACGCTGCGAAAACGCCCCTTGACCGAGCGCGGAAAGATCGGCACCCGTGCGGCGTAGAGATGTTCTTCCTGCTGTTGCGACATTTTGATATTCCTCAATCCGGACCGGTTGCGGAAACGACAGCGCCAGGCAGCCTTGGGCTGCCTGGCGCGAGTCGGGTGAACAGGCTGATGCAGCGAGTGCTTACTTGCCGCCACCCAGTTCGTGCACGTAGACCGTCAGGATCTTGATGGTCTCGTCAGGCAGGCGACCCTTCCAGGTCGGCATGGTACGGCTGATGCCACCGAGAATGACCTTGCGCACCTCGGCACGCTTTTCCTCGTAGGTAGCCGCACCCGGGACATTGGCGATCTCCCAGATCTTGTCGGTCAGGTTGGCCGAACCAACCGACTTCATGCCGGTGGCCTGGCGGGTGTGGCAGTAGTAGCATCCGCCTTCCTCGCCCTGGAAGATGGCCTCGCCCTTCTTGATGGAGGCCGAATCACCACCCTGCTCGCCCGAAAGGCTCAGCACATAGTCGGCGATGGCATCGACCTTGTCATTCTCCGCAAACTGCGGGAATGCAGGCATGAAGCCATGTCGGCCCTTGCTGATGGTGGTGTGGATGTCTTCCAGGGTACCGCCCCACAGCCAGGCATCATCCACCAGGTTCGGGAACAGGCCGATCTTGCCCTGGCCGCCGGAACCATGGCAGGCCGCACAGTTGTCGGCAAACATGACCTTGCCGGCGGAGCGGACGAAGGCCAGCTTGTCCGGGTCGGAAAGAATCTCCTCGAAGGAGGAATTTGCGATCTTCTCCAGCCATTCACGCTGCTTGACCGCTTCCTCTCCGCTCTGGATGTCCTTCAGGTAGCGCGCGCGCATGTTCCAGTGCGTGGTCACTTCCTTGCCGTCGCGAGTCTGGAAGGTAATCTCCTTGACACCGCCAAGGAAGCTCTTGCCCACCGGCCAGGACGGATAGAGGATCCAGTACACCACGGCGAAGACCACGGTGGCGTAGAAGGTCCACACCCACCAGCGCGGCAGCGGGTTGTTGTATTCCTGCAGATCACCGTCCCAGGCATGGCCGGTCGTCTGTACTGCTGGCTTGTTGCTATCGGTGCTCATCGTCTTTTACCGTCTCGATTTCCGAATCGGGTTCATCATCGTCCTGGAGCGGGATGTACTTGTACGACTCCAGGCGCTCGGATCGCTTCTTGCCGGTAAGCACATAGAGCAGGATCCCGATGAAGGTGAAGAAGAAGATCAGCAGGGCCGTGACCTTGCTGTTCCCCAGATCGGTGATCCAGCTCCATGCCTCGGCCAGCATCACTTGCCGTCGGTCTGTCCGGCCTTGCTGACGCGGAACTTCACGAAGTACGACTCGTCGTACTGCTTGAAGTCGACCATGGTGCCCAGCACCTGCAGATATGCAATCAGCGCATCCAGCTCGGTCAGCTTGTCGGGGTTACCGTCATAGTTGTTGGCCTCGGCCTGTGCCAGCAGGTTCTCCTCGGCACGATTGATATCCAGCCACTTGGCCACTTCCGGCCCGAACCGCTTGACGTTCTCCTCGTATTCCTCGTCGGTGACGGAGTACGGAACGCCCACGCGCTTCTGCGCCAGCAGGCGCTTCTTGATGTCGGCGTAGTGCAGCTCGTTCTCGGCCAGCCAGGGATAGTTGGGCATGATCGACTCCGGCACCACCGAACGGGGGTTCATCAGGTGCTGAACATGCCACTCGTTGGAATACTTGCCGCCCACCCGGGCCAGGTCGGGCCCGGTGCGCTTGGAGCCCCACTGGAACGGATGGTCATACTTGGACTCGGCCGCCAGGGAATAGTGGCCATAGCGCAGGTCCTCGTCGCGGAACGGACGAATCATCTGCGAGTGGCACAGGAAGCAGCCCTCGCGGACATAGATGTCCCGCCCGGCGCTCTCCAGCGGCGTGTAGGGACGTACCGCCTCGTAGCCCTCGGGGGTACGCACATCCTCGACCGTGTCGTTGATGTAGAACAGCGGCACGATCTCGACCAGGCCGCCAATGCTGATCGCCACCAGGGTGAGGATGATCAGCAGGCCGGCATTCGTTTCGATACTCTCGTGTTTGATCATGAGTTCAGTCTCCGAATCTCGTCAGCTCAGGCATTGGCCATCTTGGCGGCGATCTTGGCCTCGATCTCGGCCTGCTCGCGCTTGGCGCGCAGGATCGTCATGGTGACGTTGTAGGCCATGGTCAGGATGCCGGTCACGAAGAAGGCCCCACCCAGTGCGCGCACGGTCAGCGGAATGTGCATGAAGGCGACCGACTCGACGAAGGTGTAGGCGAGGTTGCCGTACTCGTCGAAGGCACGCAGCATCAGGCCCTGGCCGATACCGGACACCCACATGGAGGTGATGTACAGCACGATGCCGATGGTGGCGAGCCAGAAGTGCACATAGATCAGGCGGGTGCTGTAGATCTTGGTGTCATACAGGCGCGGAATCAGGTGATACATCGAGCCGAAGGACACCATGGCCACCCAGCCAAGTGCACCGGAGTGGACGTGGCCCACGGTCCAGTCGGTGTAGTGCGAGAGAGCGTTGACGCTCTTCAGAGACATCATCGGGCCCTCGAAGGTAGACATGCCGTAGAACGACAGCGAGGTGATGAGGAACAGCATGATGGGGTCGGAACGCAGTTTGTCCCAGGCACCCGACAGGGTCATGATGCCGTTGATCATGCCGCCCCAGGAGGGCATCAGCAGCAGGATGGAGAAGGTCGCTGCCAGGGTGGAGGTCCAGTCCGGAATCGCGGTCCAGTGCAGGTGATGGGTGCCCACCCACATGTACAGGAAGATCAGCGCCCAGAAGTGGATGATGGACAGGCGATAGGAATAGACCGGACGGCCGGCCTGCTTGGGCACGAAGTAGTACATCATGCCAAGGAAGGCCGCAGTCAGGAAGAAGCCCACCGCATTATGGCCATACCACCACTGGGTCATGGCATCCTGCGCCCCGGAGAACAGGGAGTAGGACTTGAGGGTAAACAGATCGACCGGCACCGCCAGGTTGTTGAAGATGTGCAGCAGCGCGGTGGCCAGGATGAAGGCCATGTAGAACCAGTTGGCTACATAGATGTGCGGCTGGCTGCGGCGGCGCAGGGTCTGCACATAGATGGTGAAGTAGGCCACCCAGACCACGGCGATGGCGATGTCCAGCGGCCATTCGAACTCGGCGTATTCACGACCCTGGGAGTAGCCCAGCATGTAGGACAGGGCGCCACCGGCGACACCGATC
Organism: Gammaproteobacteria bacterium; assembly: GCA_003696465.1. Lineage (GTDB taxonomy): Bacteria > Pseudomonadota > Gammaproteobacteria > J044 > J044 > J044. Next base: position 11,790 of record RFHG01000139.1, read on the forward strand.
TGCCAGCCCCAGAAGGTGAAGTTGGCCCAGAAATCACCCCACAGGCGCGTCTGGCAGGTACGCTGCACCACATAGTACGAGGTGGCGAACAAGGCGCTGCCGCCAAAGCCGAAGATCACCAGCGTGGTGTGCACCGGACGCAGGCGACCGAAGGTGATGTACGGAATGTCGAAGTTCAGGAACGGAAAGGCCAGCTCCGACGCGATGTAGGTGCCGACGCTCATCCCCAGCACGCCCCAGACCAGGGCCATGATGGCGAACTTCTTGACGATATCGTAGTTGTACTGCTGTGCAGAACCTACAGCTGCTGCTTGGGCCATTGCTGAATACCCCTGTAAACCCTGTTGAAATTAGGACGCCAGAATTTTGAGGCAGCGCACATTACAGCAAATGGCCAGCCAAGCCAAGAAAGGCCGAGTATTTAGGTAGGAAATTACCGGCCCTCGCCGGCCGCCTCGGGCAGAAGGCGCAGGGACATCACCCCAGCCAGCGGGCCAGCATGGGCAGCACCACCCGATCCCCGAGCAGCAGCGCAAAGAGGATGAACAGGTAGGTGATCGAGTAGACAAAGGTTTTCAGGGCCAGTTCCCGGGTCGGACGGCGGTAGAGCACCCAGGCATGGCGCAGGAATACGGCATCAATGGTGAGCACACCGGCCAGATACAGCCAGCCGTGCTCGCCGATCAGCCAGGGCAGTACCGTGACCACGGTGAGCAGCACCGTGTAGAGCAGGATCTGCAGGCGGGTGAAGTCCTCGCCATGCGTGACCGGCAGCATGGGAATACCGACCCGGGCATAGTCTTCCTTGCGGTAGATGGCCAGGGCCCAGAAATGCGGCGGCGTCCAGGTAAAGATGATCAGCACCAGCAGCAGGGGATACGGATCCACCTGCCCGGTAACCGCCGTCCAGCCCAGAAGCGGCGGGGTGGCACCGGCGATCCCGCCGATGACGATGTTCTGCGGCGTCGCACGCTTGAGCCACAGGGTATAGACCAGCGCATAGCCGATCAGCGAGGCCAGCGTCAGCCAGGCGGTGAGGGCATTGACGAACAGGAACAGGATGGCAAGACCCAGCGCGCCGGTAAACAGGGCGAATGCCACACACTGGGCCGGCCTCACCTCCCCCCGCGGCAGGGGGCGGTTGCGGGTGCGGTACATGCGGGCGTCGATGTGCCGGTCGATGACATGATTGAGCGCCGCCGCCGCGCCCGCGCTCAGGGCGATGCCCAGGCTGCCGAACAGCAGGGCGTTCAGCGGCAGCTCTCCGGGCGCGGCCAGGAACATGCCCACCCAGGCCGTGAAGATCATCAGCAGCACGACCTTGGGCTTGCACAGGACCAGATATTCCCCGGCCCGGTGGACCAGTGACTGCGGATTGCGAACAGCGGTCTTTACGGCGGGCATTGCACACCTCCCCGGATGGGTGCCCCCTCGGCCTCGGTGGCCGGCAGGCGCCAGAGCATGAGATTGATGGTCACCAGCATCAGCAGCAGCAGGGCCGCGCCGGCGTTATGTGCCACCGCCACCGGCAGCGGCAGATGGAAAACCACATTGGAAATACCCAGCGAGAGCTGCAGCAGCAGAAGCAGGAGCAGTCCCAGCCCGAGGCGACGGGCGCCGATGGAGCCGGCCCACAGCAGGCGCATGGCCAGCCAGGCCAGATACAGCGCCACCACCACGGCACCCATGCGGTGGCTCATGTGGATCGCCGTGCGCGCCGGCGAGTCCAGTATCCCGAACTCATAGTTGATGCCGATGCCCCGCCAGAGCACAAAGGCCTCGCGGAAGTCCATGGCCGGCCACCACTGGCTCTGGCATTGGGGGAAGTCCGGACAGGCCAAGGCTGCATAGTTGGCACTGGTCCAGCCACCCAGGGCAATCTGTGCGACCAGCAGCAGCAGGCCGATCAGCGCCATGCGGGCCAGGTTTCGGTCACGCGGCTGCCAGGCCATCTGGCCAAACAGCGGCTGCCCGCGGTGCAGCAGCAACAGGGCCAGGATGAGCGAGATCGTGGTCAGGCCGCCCAGCAGGTGTCCCATGACGATCAGGGGCTTGAGCTTGAGCGTCACCGTCCACATCCCCAGCAGGGCCTGAAACACGATGACCCCCAGGAGCAGCAGGCCCAGCCGCGCCTCGACCGGCCGTTGCCGGCGGGCGCGCCAGGCCACGACGGCAATGGCCAGCACCAGCAGGCCCAGGGTGCCGGCCACATAGCGATGGATCATCTCCTTCCAGGCCTTGTGCGGTTCCAGCGGCCGATCGGGATAGGCACTTGCGGCCTGTTGCGCCTTTTCCCCGGCCGGCAGCACCATGTGGCCATAGCATCCGGGCCAGTCGGGGCAGCCAAGGCCGGCATCGGACAGGCGGACATAGGCACCGAGCGGTACCACGACAAGGCCCAGCAACAGGGCCATCAGCAGCAGTCTCTTCATCATCCGATCTTCGACACCTTGAGCAGACGCAGGATGTCCTTCTTCACAGGGCGCACATTGAATCCGGGCGCATAATCCAGCACCGCATTGCCCAGCGGATCGACCAGAACCGTATGCCCGTCCTCGACCCCGGGCAGGGCATTCAGGGCACGATAGAGTTCCGGATCCACCTCCAGCCTGAGCCGGGGATAGCGTGCCCGCAACCTGTCCCATTGCGCATCCGCCGGACTCGGAAGCAGCACGCGCCAGACCACGCGATCCCGCTCCTTGCCAAGCGCCATGTGCAGCTGGTTCAGCTTGAACAGATCGGCCTCGCACTGCAGATTGCAGGTATTGCCCGCCAGGCGCAGATAGCGCCAGTGACCGGGGGCCAGCTGCCGCAACCCATCGCTCGCCACCGGCTGCACGATCAGCCGACCGTAGTTCACATGCCCCAGATGCAGATGATCGCGCTGGGCATAGAGCAGAACGGCCAGCAACAGTGGCCCCAGAAAGGCCATGAAGATCAGCAGCATCAGCCGCCTCCCCCGTCCGGGTTCGGCCGGGCCCGTGGCAAACTCAGTCATGGTGGTCATCTTTTTTCCTTGTCATGAACAGTGCACCCAGCAACGCCAGCACGCTGGCCATGGCGAACCACTGGATGGCATAGGCCACATGGCGCTCGGGTCGTACCCGGCTGAGCGGCCACTCCTGGACCAGTCCGCTGGGGGGTGTGCGCAGGCGCAGGATCACCGGCAGCACCGGCTGCCCGAGCGCCTGCGAGAAGGCATCGAAATCGATGTACTGGACGATGCGCGGCCAGCGCTCCGAGTCGAAGGCCGGACCCAGGCTGAACGGCATCCCCATGGGGACATAGAGCGTACCGGTCAGCACGCGTTCGTGCCCGGGGCCGGGTAACGGCGGCAACACGTCACGCCGGGCGCCGGCCGGCAGCCAGCCGCGATCCACCAGCAACAGCCGCCCCGAGTCGGGCGAGCGCCAGGGAGTCAGCAGATGAAAACCGGGGCGCCCCTCCTGGACCTGATTGTCGAGCAGGAAATCGCGCCCGTGCAGCCAGGCACCGCGTACCCGTACGGGAAGGAAGCGCTGATCGGAATAATCGTCGCGATCCCAGACCATGGGCACGGGTGCACGCGCACCGCGCTCGGCCTGCTCTGTCAGCAGGTGACGCTTCTGTCCTGCCCGATCCAGCTGCCAGAAACCCAGTGCGGTCATCAATGCAACCAGCGACACCACCAGGACCAGGGCGAGCAGCCGACGCAGCGAAAACATGGCAGGGTCACTCTCGGCTATACTGGCCATCGTTCCTCAACCGGAAAACCTGTCATGATCATCAAGCTCATCGTCCTTGGCCTGCTCGTGGTCATCGTTGGCAGCCTGCTCTCTGCCCTGGTGTACCTGATCCGGGACCGGGGCCAGTCGGACCGCACGGTCAAGGCACTCACCGTACGCATCAGCCTGTCGATCCTCGCCTTCCTGCTGCTGATGGGCGGCTATTTCGCCGGCCTCGTCCAGCCGCATGGCGTACTGCCGGTTCATTGAGCCGCGTCCCTTCACCCCGCTTACAGCCAGTAGACGAAGATAAACAGGCCCAGCCACACCACATCCACGAAGTGCCAGTACCAGGCCGCGGCCTCGAAGGCAAAGTGGTGCTCGGGGGTGAAGTGCCCCTTGATCGCCCGCAGCAGCATCACGGTCAGCATGATGGCGCCAATCGTGACATGCAGGCCATGGAAACCGGTCAGCATGAAGAATGTGGAACCGTAGATCCCGCTCTCCAGCGTCAGGTTCATGTGCCGGTAGGCCTCGCCATACTCGTGGATCTGCAGGACCAGGAAGGTCACCCCGAGGGCAATGGTCAGGAACAGCCCGCCGATGAACTGGCCACGCTTGTTCTGCTTCAGTGCCCAGTGCGCCCAGGTCACGGTGGCGCCGGAAGTGAGCAGGATCAGGGTATTGATGGCAGGAATGCCCCAGGCCGGCATCGGCTCGAACTCGCCTCCGATCTGCGCCGGGCCGTTGGTCGGCCAGGTTGCCTGATAGCCCTGCCACAGTACCTCGTTGGCAATCCCCTTGGCCCCTTCACCGCCCAGCCAGGGCACGGCCAGTTCACGGGCATAGAACAGGGCGCCGAAGAAGGCGGCGAAGAACATCACCTCGGAGAAGATGAACCAGAACATGCCCCAGCGGAACGAGCGGTCCACCTGGTCGTTGAAACAGCCCTGCTGACTCTCGCGGATGACGGTTCCGAACCAGCCGACCATCATGACCAGGGTAATGGCCACACCGCCCAGCAGCACCAGCTTGCCGACCTCGACTCCGTTGAGCCAGCTCGACAGGCCCACCATCAGTGACGTGAGCCCGATGGAGCCGATGATCGGCCAGTGACTGCCGTGCGGCACGTAGTACGCATCATGTGTGTGTGCCATGGTTTATCCCCCTCTGTTGTTCGCGGCCGCCTTGCCGGCGGTTCGGGTTATGTCGAAAAAGGTGTACCCAAGGGACACGGTATGCACATCCTCCGGCAGATCCGGCTCGATGACGAATACCAGCGGCATGCGTTTTTCCTCATGCGCCCCAATGGGCTGGTTGGTAAAACAGAAGCACTCGGTCTTCTTGAAATATTTCGAGGCGACGCCGGGCATGACACTGGGAATGGCCTGACCCACCACCGGCTGCCCGGTGTTGTTGCGCACCCGATACCAGGCGCGATACATCTTTCCCGGGTGCACCTTCATCCGCACCTGCTCGGGGCGAAATTCCCAGTTGATGCCATTGTTGACGGCGGCCACGAATTCGACCGTGACCCAGCGAGACTCGTCGACCTCGAGCCGCCGCGCCTCGGCGGTGGCCAGGGTACCGGTCTTGCCGTTGATGCCGGTGACCTTGCAGAACACGCTGTAGATGGGCACCAGCACGAAGCCGAAGCCGAACATGCCCACCACGATCAGCAGCAGCGTGACGACAGTGCGCCGGTTGGCACCGGGCGTCTTTCCGTTCCTGTCCGTCTCCGGAGTATTCACTGTGCCCATGTCCAGACAATGAAACCCAGATAGAAACCCAGTGCCACCAGCGCCGACAGCAGGGCCGTTCGACGGATGGCACGGGTCTGCTGGAGGTGCTCATGCGACATGATTCACTCCACCACCGGTGCCTTGGTAAAGCTGTGATAGGGCGGCGGCGAGGGCAGGGTCCACTCGAGACCGTGCGCGCCCTCCCAGACCTGGGCACTGGCCTTCTCTCCACCACGGGCCGCCTTCCAGACCACATAGACGAAGATCAGCTGGGCCAGACCAAAGCCGAAGGCACCGACCGAGGCCAGCATGTTGAAGTCGGCAAACTGCAGGGCATAGTCGGGAATGCGTCGCGGCATGCCGGCCAGCCCGATGAAGTGCATGGGGAAGAAGGTCAGATTGACGAAGATCACCGACAGCCAGAAATGCAGCTTGCCCAGCCTTTCGTCATACATGTGCCCGGTCCACTTGGGCAGCCAGTAGTAGACGGCCGCCATGATGGCAAAGACCGCCCCGGGCACCAGCACATAATGGAAATGCGCCACCACGAAATAGGTATCGTGGTACTGGAAATCGATCGGGGCCATGGCCAGCATCAGCCCGGAGAAACCGCCGATGGTGAACAGCACCACGAAGGCAATGGCAAACAGCATCGGCGTCTCGAAGGTCATCGATCCCTTCCACATGGTGGCCACCCAGTTGAACACCTTCACGCCCGTGGGCACGGCGATCAGCATGGTGGTGAACATGAAGAACAGCTCACCCTGCAGCGGCATCCCTACCGTGAACATGTGATGAGCCCACACGATGAACGAGAGGAAGGCAATGCTGGCCGTGGCATAGACCATGGAGCTGTAGCCGAACAGGGGCTTGCGGGCAAAGGTCGGGATGATCTGCGAGATCACGCCAAAGGCCGGCAGGATGAGGATGTACACCTCGGGATGACCGAAGAACCAGAAGATGTGCTGGAACAGCACCGGATCACCGCCACCCGCCGCATTGAAGAAGCTGGTGCCGAAGAACTTGTCGGTAATGAGCATGGTGACCGCCCCGGCCAGCACCGGCATGGTGGCGATGAGCAGGTAGGCGGTAATGAGCCAGGTCCACACGAACAGCGGCATCTTCATCAGGGTCATGCCGGGTGCACGCATGTTGAGTATGGTGGCGATGATGTTGATCGAACCCATGATGGACGAAAGGCCCATCAGGTGGATGGCAAACATGGCGAACGGGAAGGCATCCCCGGTCTGCAGCACCAGCGGCGGATACAGGGTCCAGCCGCCGGCCGGCGCCCCGCCTTCCATGAACAGCGTCGAAAGCAGCATGGCAAAGGCAAAGGGCAGGATCCAGAAACTCCAGTTGTTCATGCGCGGCATCGCCATGTCCGGCGCCCCGATCATCATCGGGATGAGCCAGTTGGCCAGCCCGGTGAAGGCCGGCATGACCCCGCCGAAGATCATGACCAGGGCATGCAGCGTGGTCATGGAGTTGAAGAACTGCGGCTCGACGAACTGCAGGCCGGGCTGGAACAGTTCGGCCCTGATCACCAGTGCCATGACACCGCCGATCAGGAACATGATCAGGGCAAACACCAGATACAGGGTGCCGATGTCCTTGTGGTTGGTGGTGAACAGCCAGCGCTTGATGCCGCTGGGGTGTTCCTCGTGATGGGTGTCTTCAATCGTCACTGCACTCATGTCTTGAACTCCCCGAAAGTGGTTACTGAGCCTTGCGGGCCGCGATCATTGCCGGCTGCACGGCGTCGCCGGTATCGTTGCCCCAGGCATTGCGCTGATAGGTAATGACCGCCGCGATCTCGGCATCCGAGAGCTGGCGGGCAAAGGACTGCATGGCCGTGCCCGGCCGACCGTTGAGCACAACCTTGATATGCTCCTCGAGCGGGCCGGTGGCTACCGGACTGCCCTTGATGCTGGGGAACATCCCGGGGACGCCTTCGCCGTTCATCTGGTGACAGGCTGCACAGTTCTTCTCGTATACCCCCTTGCCCATCTGCATCAGCTCGGCCATCTCGAAGGTCCTGGCAGACAGACCCGCGCGCGCGGCGTCGGAGGCCTTCTGCTCCTGCACCCACTGGCGGTAGTCGGCCTCGTTCTTGGCGATCAGGACGATGGGCATGAACCCGTGATCCTTGCCGCACAGCTCGGCGCACTGGCCGCGATAGGTTCCGGGCTTGTCGATCACGGTCCAGGCCTCGTTGATGAAGCCCGGGATGGCATCCTTCTTGATGGCCAGGTCGGGCATCCACCAGGCATGGATCACGTCATTGGCAGTAAACAGGAAACGGATCTTCTTCCCGACCGGTACCACGACCGGCTTGTCGACCTCGAGCAGATAGTGCTCGCCCTTCTTTGCCTGATTCTCGATGGCGGCTCGTGGCGTGGCCAGGTTGCTGAAGAAATGCAGCCCCTCATCGAGATATTCGTACTCCCATTTCCACTGGTAGCCCGTGACCTTGATGGTCATGTCCGGATCCGGGCGACTCTCCATCGCCACCAGGGTGCGCGTGGCGGTAAAGGCCATGACGACGATGATGAGAAACGGGATCACGGTCCAGATGATCTCCACCCTGGTACTCTCGTGGAACTGGGCCGCCTCATGCCCCTTCGACTTGCGATGCTTGAGAATGGAATAGAACATGGCCCCGAACACCACCAGGCCGATGGCCACACAGATCCACAGCACCATCATGTGCAGGTCGTAGACATCGTGGCTGATCTCGGTGACCCCGGGCCGCAGGTTGAGCTTGCTGAGCTCCTCCGCATGCAGCGCGGGGACCGACATCAACAGTGTCGGCAGCACCAGCCGCTTGATCGTCTTCATGTGCTCCTCCCTCCTCGAATATCTTGAACTGTTACCGGTCTTTTATTGGGTGTTGTTGGTGGTTGCGCCCTCAGCCGGCAGGCATGCCGCTGGAACCCAGTGGCCCCAGCAGCCGGCCCACCCGTTGCGCGAGCGCACTGCGCTCGACCGCGGGCAGGCTCCTGCCGATCTCCCATTCGCGTCCCTTGCAGAGCACGAACACCCGCGAGGGATGCCCGCGCCAGGCCGCGCGCCGCTCGACCACGAAGGCCCAGGCGCGCGGACAGAAGAAGCGTTCGCGGATATGTCTCGGGCCGCGCTCCAGAATGCGAATCGCGGATTCGGTCACTTCGATGATCTCGTGCATGTGCAGGCGCCGCTGTACCGACCAGATGGCCCAGGCCACGAGCAGCGTCTCGAGGCCGGCAAACGGCAGGATCGGCCACAGCCCGAGGCTGGCAAAGGAGAGACCGATCCCCAGGGTGACGATAGCGAGAAACAGGATGATGCGCCGGCTCGCGCGCCAGCTCAGCGAGTGATTGGGCCTGACCTCTATGCGATGTGCCTGCATCTGTTCCTGCCTGGTGGTCGGTGGCGCCTCGCCCGCTTCTGGTGGCGGGTTGCAATCAACCCTACCAGAGGCAATGGACGAAAGTGTAATTCTATTTTTTTATGATGCTTATAGACGATTTTTCTGAATTGTCCATCACTTTTTCATGAATAAAAAACGGACAGGAAACTTTTCCTTTTAATACAATCTATTATCTTTCCATAGCATATTCATAGGATATGCTTATGAGGCGTATAAAAAGCCTTCATGGCCTTTATTTCAATAAAAAACAAATGGATATTACCGGGACAGGATTCAGCGCAGAAGGCTGGCCAGGGGAACATGCACTTCCCCGTCGGCACCCGCGGGCGACTGCAACGGGCGCCAGGCATGACCGAAAACGATCTCCCAGGTGGCGGGCAGCAGCCCATCGGCGTCGGCATGACGTGCATACGCTTCGCATACCCGCTCCAGACGCCCGCGCCCGAGCAACCCGCGCCGGCGATCGACATCCCGATTGACCGCGCCCAGCTGGTGCAGGCCGCGCATCACGGAAAGTGCATCCGGGTGCCGCTGGACGATGCGGTCCACGTCCATCACCACGTCGGCGAACCCGGCGCCGACCAGGGCATCCCCCACCTCGTGCATGTCGGCGAATTCGTTGACATGGGGGCCGGCATCCACGGCGGCCCAGCTCTCGCGCAGCTCGCGCAGGGTATCCGGCCCCAGAGTGGAAAACAGCAGCAGCCCGCCCGGACGCAGTACCCGCAGCAGCTCGGCAAACTGGGCCGGCAGGTCGGTACTCCACTGCAGGCTGAGGTTGGAGAACACCAGATCGACGCTGGCCGGTGCCAGCGGCAGCCGCTCCATGTCGGCACACAGCACCCGAGGCCGGCGCCAGGGGCGCCCGCGACGTGCGGCCCTGGCCAGCATGGCCGGGGCAAAATCGAGGCCGATCACCTCGGCACGGCGCCAGCGCCGCAAGAGCGGCCCCAGGGCACGACCCGTGCCGCAGCCCAGATCCAGTACCCGGGCAGGCTCCAGGCGGATCCAGTCCAGCCGCGACAGCAGCCGCTCGCCGACCTCGGCCTGCAGCACGGCCACGCGGTCATAACGCGCCGCGGAACGGTCGAAGGAACGGCGCAGGGCAGGCTTGTCGATGCGTGTCACGACTCCAGCGCCCCTCCGTGCCGCTGGACCAGCCAGTCGACGAACTCTGTCGGCTCTTCCAGAAAGGGGAGATGCGCGCAGCGGGTCCACACCTCGAGCTCCGCCCGTGGCGCCAGTGTCATCAGGTCGCGCGCCACGGCAGCGGGCACGATGCGGTCGCGCCCGCCCAGCAACCAGGCCTGGGGCACCGGCAGGCGGGCCATCGACGCGCGCAGGTCGGTCTCGCGCAGCAGACGCAGCCCCGCCTCCAGTGCGGCCACGGAGGGCGGCATGGCCAGCATGGCCTCGCGCAGGGCGTGCAGCCGCTCACGCGCCAGTTCCGCCCCACGCGTCTGCAGGGCCAGAAAGCGCTTGAGGGTGGTCAGCGGGTCCTCGGCAAACTCGGCGGCAAAGGCATCCAGCACCTCCGGGCCGAGGGCATGAGGCCAGTCATCCCCGCGTACGAAACGGGGGGTGCTGGCCACCAGCAGCACGCGCCTGACCCGTTGCGGGACCCGCTCGGCCATGCGCAGCGCCACCAGCCCGCCCATCGACCAGCCCAGCACGCTGCCCCCCTCGGCAGGCAGGTGCTGCAGCATTTCATCGGCCAGGTCATCCAGGTCGGGCAGCGCCTCGCCGGCACGCAGGCCATGCCCGGGCAGGTCGGGCGCCTGACAGGCAAACTGCGTCTGCAGGCGCGGCAACAGCTCACGCCAGACGGCGTGATTCATGCCCCAGCCATGCAGCATCAGCAGGGCCGTGCGCCGCTCAGTACCGCTTGCCGTCATCCTTTATGCTCCCTATCATGCGCCTGCCTTCATCAGACCGTTTGCCACCATGACCCTGACTGCCGCCCTGCTCGTGCTTGCCGGATACCTCGTTGGCTCGCTGTCCGCCGCCATCATCACCTGTCGCCTCATGGGCCTGCCCGATCCGCGCAGCAGCGGCTCGCGCAACCCCGGGGCCACCAATGTGCTGCGCCTGGGTGGCCGCAAGGCCGCTGCCATCACCCTGTTCGGGGATCTCCTCAAGGGCCTGCTGCCGGTCCTTGCCGCGCGCCTGCTCGAGCAGCCGGTGGAAGTACAGGGTCTGGTGGGGCTGGCCGCCTTTCTCGGCCACCTGTACCCGCTGTTCTTCGGCTTCCGCGGCGGCAAGGGCGTGGCCACGGCGCTGGGCGTGTATCTTGCACTCGATCCCAGGGCCGGGCTGGCCTTCATTGCCATCTGGCTGATCATGGCGGCACTCACCCGCATCTCTTCGCTGTCGGCGCTGACCGCCTCGCTGGCCATGCCGCCCCTGTTCTGGTGGCTGAGCGGCTCGCGCCGGCTGGCCGCCCTCGTCGGCCTGATGGTGATCCTGGTGTACTGGCGCCACCGCAGCAACATCCGCAACCTGCTCAATGGTACCGAGGGCCGCATCGGCGGCAGAAACTGAACCGGCTCAGCCCCCGGGCGGCTGCAGGGCCTCCAGTGACCAGCGCGCCTGTACGGTCAGCTCCGGATCGGGGCGTTCGCCCGCGGCCAGCCGCAGTGCACCGACCAGGGCGATCATGGCGCCATTGTCGGTACAGAACTCGATGCGCGGATAATACACCGCCACCCCGCGGGACGCGGCCAGTTCCGACAATGCCTGGCGCAACCTGCGATTGGCACCCACACCGCCAGCCACCACCAGCCGCTCCAGCCCGGTCTGCTCCAGCGCCCGCCGGCACTTGATACCCATGGTCGCCACCACTGCCTCCTCGAAGGCACGGGCGATGTCGGCCCGATCCTGTTCGCCGCCCGCCACTTCGGTCAGGGTATTGAGGGCAAAGGTCTTGAGCCCGCTGAAACTGAAGTCGAGCCCGGGCCGGTCGGTCATCGGGCGCGGAAAGCGAAACCGCTGCGGATCACCCTGCTCGGCCAGGCGCGCCAGGGCCGGCCCTCCGGGATACCCCAGGCCGAGCAGCTTGGCGGTCTTGTCGAAGGC
>RFHG01000140.1 GCA_003696465.1 Gammaproteobacteria bacterium
CCCCTCCTCCCGGCTGTGCGCCATGTTGGCCAGGATGTGAAACCGCTGCATGCCATGTTCGGTATTGAGGACCTTGATCAGGGCATAGGCATCGGTGATCGAGGCCGGCTCGTCGCAGACCACGATGATCGCCTCCTGCGCCGCCTTGACGAAACTGACCACGCTGTCGGACACGCCTGCCGCGGTATCCACCACCAGGACGTCGAGGGGCAGACGCAGTTCGCTGAAGGCCTGGATGAGGCCGGCATGCTCGGTGGGCGAGAGATCGGCCATGCGCGAGACGCCGGAGGAGGCAGGGATGATCTTCAGCCCCTCCGGGCCCTCGACGATGACATCCTCGAGCGTCTTTTCGCCGCTGAACACATGGGACAGGTTGTACTCGGGCTTGAGGCCCAGCATGAGGTCGACATTGGCCAGGCCCAGATCGGCATCCATCAGCAGCACGCGCTTGCCCTGCTGCGCCATGCGCACGGAGAGATTGACGGAGACATTGGTCTTGCCCACTCCGCCCTTGCCGCTGGCCACGGCGATGACCCGTACTGGATGCTGGCCCATGAAGCCTCCCGAAATCAGACCCGCAGAGGTTATACGCCGACTCCGCGTGCGGACGCGGCCACCTGCTCCCGTAGCCTATCATGCTGCCGATGCGGCGCAACCGGTGCCGGTTCGGCGGCCACGATGCGCGCCACCAGGTCTTCGGGCCGTGCCCGGGCAAGATCCTGCGGCACCTGCGGCCCGGCACAGGTCCAGGCCAGGGGCAGGCGCTTTTCGACCAGAACCGAGAGCACCTCGGCCGGCCCCGGCACCTCGTCGAGCTTGGTCAGCACGCTGCCATCCAGCAGGCCCTCGGGCAGCGCGGCAATCACCTGCTCCAGCGCCCGCGGCTGGGTGCTGGCAGCGGCCACCAGGAAGGTGCGTATGCGTCGGCTGGAGGCGAGCAGCTCATGCACGGCCTGCACGCGGCGCTCACCGGACCCCAGCCCGGCAGTGTCGATCAGGACCAGGCGACGATCGGACAGGGCCTGCAACAGACCCTGCAGGGTCGCCGCATCGGCGGCCCGGTGCACCGGCACGCCCAGGATCTGCGCATAGGCAGAGAGCTGGCTCTCAGCCCCGACGCGGAAATTGTCGGTTGTGACCAGGGCCAGATGTTCGGGCCCGTGGCGGCGTACAAAGCGGGCCGCGAGCTTGGCAATGGTGGTGGTCTTGCCGACACCGGTCGCGCCGGCCAGGGCGATCACCCCGCCTTCGGCCAGCGGGTCACGCTCGAAGACCGGGATCCAGCGGGTCAGCAGACGCAGGGCCTCCTGCCACGCCCGGTCGCTGCGGGTGGCGGACACGCGCCGGGCCAGTGTGGCGGCCACCCGTGCCGAGAGTCCAAGCCTGCGCAGGCGTCTGCGCAGGTGCACCCGTACCGGATCGCGCTCCCTGAGGCCCTGGCCTGCCAGTTGCCCGAACTGGTACTGCACCAGGTCGCGCAGGGTGGCGAGTTCGCTCTTCATCTCGCGCAGGAGCGGATCCTGAGACCATTCAACGGCTGCGGGGGCAGCCACGGACGACTGCATGACATCCGTTGCTGGGGGCCCCTCATGGCCCCACAGGCTTCCGGCACCCTGCGATCCGGGACTGCCGACCGTCATCGCCGGTTCGGCAGGTGCCGCTGCCGGCTCCGGATCGAACTCCAGCGCAGAGATGACCTCGACCCCGCCATCGGTATGCCGGGTGGAGAGAATCACCGCATCCGGTCCCTGCTCCTCGCGCACCAGACGCAGGGCCGTCTTCATGTCCGGGGCAAAATGTCGCTTGACCTTCATGTGTCTGCCTCAACCGTGGTTTCAGGCCGCCTGGTGTTCGGGGCTGCCCACCGTGGCCACCACCCGCACCTGGCGATTGTCCGGAATCTCGTTGTAGCTGATCACGTGCAGGCCGCGGATCAGGGGGCGCAGCCAGCGCGCCAGCCAGGGACGGATCTCCGGCGAGGTGACGAGGATGGCGGGCTGACCATTCATTTCCTGCTGCTCGGCCGCCTCGCGAATGGCCTGCTGCAGCTTCTCGGCCAGGCCCGGTTCGATTCCGAAACCGCCGCCCTCGGCACCCTGGAGTGACTGCTGCAAGATCTGTTCCAGCGACGGATCGATGGCGATGAGCGGCAGCTCCGGACTCAAGCCATTGATTTTCTGAATGATCTGGCGCGAAAGCGCCTCCCGTACATACATGGTGAGGATGCCGGGATCCTGACTCTTGCCGGCATGCTCCGCCAGAGTCTCGGCGATGGTCCGCACATCCCGGATCGGGATGCCTTCGCGCAGCAGGTTCTGCATCACCTTCAGCACCACGCCCAGCGGCAGCAGATTGGGCACCAGGCTCTCCACCAGCTTGGGTGCCTGGCGCGCCAGATTGTCGAGCAGCTTTTGCACCTCGTCGTGGCCGAGCAGCTCGTGGGCGTGCTCCTGCAGGATCTGGCTCAGATGGGTGGCCACCACGGTGGCCGGATCGACCACCGTATAGCCCAGGGTCTGCGCCTGGTCATGCAGCGAGGGGTCGATCCACACCGCATCGAGGCCGAAACTGGGATCCTTGGTAGGAATGCCCTCCAGCTCGCCATAGACCCGCCCCGGGTTGATGGCCAGTTCGCGGTCCGGATAGACCTCGCCCTCGCCCACCGGCACGCCCATCAGGGTAATCCGGTAGGCATTGGGGTTGAGATCGAGATTGTCGCGGATATGCACCGGCGGGATGAGGAAGCCCAGCTCCTGCGAGAGCTTTCTGCGCACCCCCTTGATGCGGCTCATGAGTTGCCCGCCCTGGTTCTTGTCCACCAGCGGAATCAGGCGATAGCCAACCTCGAGCCCGATCATGTCCACGGTGCCGACGTCCTCCCAGCCCAGCTCGCGCTGTTCGGGCGGTGGCGGGGCCTCGAGCTGGGCCTCCTCGACCGCGGCCTGCAGCGCCTCCTGGCGCCTGTTACGGTCGATCAGCCAGGCCGAGCCCAGCGCGATGCCGCCCAGGGTGAGGAATACCAGGTTGGGCATGCCGGGCACCAGCCCCAGCACGCCGATCAGTCCGCCGGTGATGTACAGCACGCGCGGATTGCCGAACAGCTCGTGCACCACCTCCTTGCCCATGTCGCCGGCGCGCGACACGCGGCTGACGATGATGGCCGCGGCCGTGGAGAGGATCAGCGAGGGGATCTGGGCCACCAGGCCGTCACCGATGGTGAGCAGGGTGTAGTTCTGCGCTGCCACTTCCAGTGACAGGCCATGCTGC
>RFHG01000141.1 GCA_003696465.1 Gammaproteobacteria bacterium
ATGAAAGGCAATGCGCGCAAGGTGCGCCGCCTGTACGGGGACAAGGTGCTGGCCGGCTTTGCCGGTGGCACGGCCGATGCGTTCACCCTGTTCGAGCGCTTCGAGGCCAAGCTGCAGGCACACAGCGGTCAGCTGGTGCGGGCCGCGGTGGAGATGGCGAAGGACTGGCGCACGGATCGCATGCTGCGCCGGCTCGAGGCCCTGCTGATCGTCGCCGACCGCGAGACCCTGCTGATGATCTCCGGCAACGGCGACGTGATCGAGCCGGAAGAGGACCTGATCGCGATCGGCTCCGGCGGTGCCTATGCCCAGGCCGCTGCCCGCGCCATGATGGAAAACACGGAACTCCCGGCCCGCGAGATTGCCGAAAGGGCGCTGCACATTGCTGCCGACATCTGCATCTACACCAACCACAACCTCACAATCGAGGAGCTGTGAACGCCATGCAGGCCATGACCCCCCGCGAAATCGTCTCCGAGCTCGACAAGCACATCGTAGGCCAGGCCGAGGCCAAGCGGGCGGTGGCCATTGCCCTGCGCAACCGCTGGCGGCGCATGCAGCTGCCGGAGGAGCTGAGGCGCGAGGTCACGCCCAAGAACATCCTCATGATCGGCCCCACCGGGGTCGGCAAGACCGAGATCGCACGCCGTCTGGCGCAACTGGCGAAGGCCCCGTTCATCAAGGTGGAGGCGACCAAGTTCACCGAGGTGGGTTATGTCGGCAAGGAAGTGGACTCGATCATCCGCGACCTGGCCGATGCGGCCATGAACCTGCTGCGCGAGCAGGAGGTGGAGAAGGTGCGCCCGCATGCAGAGAAGATGGCCGAGGAGCGCATTCTCGACATCCTCATTCCCCCGCCCTCGCCCTCCAGCGGCTTCCTCGGCGAGCCCGAGCCGGAGCAGAAGGAGACCGAGGCGCGCCGCCGCTTCCGTGAAAAGCTGCGCGCCGGCGAGCTCGACGACAAGGAAATCGAGATCGACGTGGCCGGCCAGATGGGGGTCGAGATCATGACCCCGCCGGGGCTGGAGGAAATGGCCAGCCAGTTGCAGGGCCTGTTCCAGAACCTGGGCGGTGCCCGCCGGCAGAAGCGCCGCCTGCCCATTCGCGAGGCCCTGCGTCTGCTCACCGAGGAAGAGGCGCAAAAGCTCATCAACCAGGACGAGCTCAAGCTGCGCTGCGTGGAGCTGGTGGAGCAGAACGGTATCGTCTTCATCGACGAGATCGACAAGATTGCCGGCAGCGAGGCGCGCAGCGGGGCCGATGTCTCGCGCGAGGGCGTGCAGCGCGACCTGCTGCCGCTGGTGGAGGGCTGTGCGGTCAACACCAAGTACGGCATGGTGCGTACCGACCACATCCTGTTCATTGCCTCCGGCGCCTTTCACGTGAGCAAGCCCTCCGACCTGATTCCCGAGCTGCAGGGCCGCCTGCCCATCCGGGTGGAGCTGAAGGCGCTCACGGTGGAGGACTTCAAACGCATCCTGGTCGAGCCCGATGCCTCGCTGGTGGAGCAGTACATCGCCCTGCTCGGCACCGAGGGGGTGACGCTGAAGTTCACCGACGAGGCCATCGCGCGCATTGCCGAGGTGGCCCACGAGGTCAACGAGCGTACGGAAAATATCGGCGCGCGCCGCCTGCATACCCTGATGGAGCGGCTGACCGAAAACCTCTCTTTCGAGGCGCCCGATCGCAGTGGCGAGGAGGTGGTCATCGATGCCGCGTTCGTCGATGCGCAGCTCGCCGAACTGGCCGGCAACGAAGACCTGAGCCGCTACATCCTCTGATCACAGACACGAACACCGAAACGAATCCAGGAGCAAGAAGCACATGAGCAAGCGACCGACCGAAATCGTCCTGCATACCGAATCCAACACCCTCGAGCTCGGCTACGAGGACGGCGAGCGCTTCAACCTGCCGGCCGAGTTCCTGCGCGTGCTGTCACCCTCGGCCGAGGTGCGCGGGCACGGGCCGGGCCAGGGCAAGCTGCAGGTGGGCAAGGAAAACGTGAAGATCAAGGATATCGAGGGCGTGGGCAACTATGCCATCCGCATCATCTTTGATGACAACCACGACAGCGGAATTTATGATTGGGATTACCTCTACGATCTCGGGGTCAATCGCGAGCAGTACTGGGCCGACTACCTGAAGCAGCTCGAGGAGGCCGGCTTCCAGCGCAAGGGCCCCGACCCCGATCTGGGCTGAGCGGCCCGCCGTACAACCACAGGAGGCCCCATGGCCGACCAGGACACGACCCACTTCGGCTTCCAGAAGGTGCCGGTGGAAGAAAAGGCACGCCGCGTGGCTGGCGTGTTCCACCGCGTGGCCGACAAGTACGACCTGATGAACGACCTGATGTCGATGGGCATCCATCGACTGTGGAAGTGGGTCACGGTGGAGCTGGCCGGCGTGCGCCCCGGCGACCGGGTGCTGGATCTGGCGGCCGGCACCGGCGACCTGTCCGCCCGCTTTGCACCGCAGGTGGGTGACAGCGGGCTGGTGGTGGTCTCCGATATCAACGAATCCATGCTGCGCGAGGGCCGCGACCGCCTCATCGACGAGGGCCTGGTGCGCAACACCGAATTCGTCCAGGCCAATGCCGAGGCCCTGCCCTTCCCCGACGACAGCTTCGACTGCATCACCATCGGCTTTGGCCTGCGCAATGTCACCCGCAAGGAGCGCGCCCTGGCCGCGATGCACCGCTGCCTCAAGCCGGGTGGCCGGCTGCTGGTGCTGGAATTCTCGCATCCGGTCAGCGAGCCGTTGTCGAAGGTCTATGACCTCTATTCCTTCAAGCTGCTGCCGCTGATGGGCCGCGTGGTGGCCGGGGACGAGGAGAGCTACCGCTATCTGGCCGAATCGATCCGCGTCCATCCCGACCAGGAGACCCTGAAGGGGATGATGGAGGAGGCCGGTTTCGAGCGGGTGGAATACTTCAATCTCACCGGTGGCATCGTCGCGATTCATCGCGGCTACAAGCTCTGAGGCCCTGCCCGTGGCCGCTGCCCCTGCCGCCCTCACCGAGGCCCTGGAGACGGCGCTCAACGCCATGCTGACCCTCAATCCGGAGGCCGCCGAGGCCCTGCCGGGCCTGTCCGGCCGCGTGCTCTGCCTCGATCTGGAAGGGCTGGACCTGCAACTCTGGCTGCTGCCCGCGGGTCGCCGCGTGCAGGTGCTGGGCCGTTATGAAGGCGAGCCGGCGGCCACCATCCAGGCCACGCCTCTTGGCCTGATGCGCATGTCGTTTGGCGGCAGCGAGGCACTGCAGGAAGGCGCCGCGCGCATCCATGGAGATACCGCTTTCGCCCAGCGGCTGGGCGGCCTGCTGCGGCTGTCGGCCATCGACTGGGAAGAGTTGCTGGCGCGCGGTCTGGGCGATGTGGCCGGCCATCAGCTGGCAAGGCTCCTGCGCGGTTTTGGCGGCTGGGTGGAAGAGAGCATCTCGGCCATGGAGCAGGATCTGGGGGAATACCTGGCCGAGGAGGCGCAGCTGGTCGTTGCCCCGGCCGAGCTGGAGCACTGGATGAGCGAAGTGGACACCCTGCGGGCGGATGTCGATCGCTTCGAGGCCCGCCTGCGCAGGCTCGAGGCGCGCCGCACATGAAGCGTATTGGCCAGGGCCTGCGCCTGATCCAGATCAGCCTGGTGCTGCTGCGCCACGGGCTGGACGAGTATGTCTTTGCCCTGCACCTGTTCCGCCCGGTGCGCTTCTTTTATCACCTGCTGCCGTGGAACTGGCTGCCACGGCGCCTGCCCCCGCGCGGTGCCCGCATCCGCGGCGCGCTGGAGGATCTCGGCCCCATCTTCGTCAAGTTCGGCCAGGCCCTGTCCACCCGCCGCGACCTGCTGCCGGACGACATTGCCGACGAGCTGGCCCGGCTGCAGGATCGGGTACCGCCGTTCCCGGGCAGCGAGGCACGGCGCATCATCGAGGCGGCCTGGGGCTGTCCCATCGAGGACCGCCTGGACGACTTCGACGAAGCGCCCCTAGCCTCGGCCTCCATCGCCCAGGTACACACCGCGCGCCTGCGCGACGGGCGCGAGGTCATCGTCAAGGTGGTGCGTCCGGGCATCGAGCCGGTCATTCGCAAGGACATCGCCCTGCTCTATACCATTGCCGAGCTGGCCCAGCGCTACCTGCCGGATGGCCGGCGCCTGCGACCGGTCGAGGTCGTGGCCGAGTTCGAAAAGACCATCCACGACGAGCTCGACCTGATGCGCGAGGCGGCCAACGCCAACCAGCTGCGCAACAATTTCCGCGATTCGCCCATCCTCTACATCCCGGAGGTGCACTGGGACTACTGTGCGAAGCAGGTGCTGGTGATGGAGCGCATCCACGGCATCCCGGTAGGAGAGGTGGAGCGCCTGCGCGCCGCCGGCACCGACATGCGGCTGCTCTCCGAGCGCGGCGTGGAGATCTTCTTCACCCAGGTCTTCCGGCACAACTTTTTTCATGCCGACATGCATCCGGGCAACATCTTCGTCGACCTCACCGACCCGCGTGATCCGCGCTGGCTGGCGGTCGACTTCGGTATCGTCGGCAGCCTCTCGCCCGAGGACCAGCGCTATCTGGCCGAAAACTTCCATGCCTTCTTCAACCGCGACTATCTGCGCGTGGCCGAGCTGCATGTGGAGTCCGGCTGGGTGCCCAAGGACACCCGCATCGACGAGTTCGAGTCCGCCATCCGCACCGTCTGCGAGCCCATCTTCCAGCGGCCGCTGAAGGAGATCTCCTTCGGCCAGCTGCTGCTGCGCCTGTTCCAGACCGCGCGCCGCTTCAACATGGAGGTGCAGCCGCAGCTGGTGCTGCTGCAGAAGACCCTGCTCAACATCGAGGGCCTGGGGCGCCAGCTCTACCCGGACCTCGACCTGTGGCAGACCGCCAAGCCCTTCCTCGAGGACTGGATGCACGAACACCTGGGCTGGAAGGGCCTGGTCAACAGCGCCCGCCACCACATTCCGCTGTTCATGGAAAAGCTGCCCGAGATGCCGGGGCTGATGCACGAGGTGCTGCGCAAGGCGGCCCGCGATGAACTGCGCATCGAATACCACAGCGAGCAGCTCGACGCCTTGCGCGACCAGCTCGCCCGCCAGCACCGCAGCCAGTTGCTGGCCCTGGCCGGGGCCGCCGCGCTGCTTTCCGGCGCGCTCCTGGCCACGCTGCCGGGCCTGCCGATGCTCGCCGGGCTTCCGGTGGCGAGCTGGGCACTCGGCGGTGCCGGCGTGGCCCTGCTGGGATGGGCGGGGATTCGCAGCCTCTGGCCGGGATAGCGGGCGCACTGGCCGGCTGAACACAGCGTACCGGACGGGGCCGATTCAGTCCTCCATCAGGAGATCGGCGATTTCGATGTCCAGTGCCCTTGCCAGCCGGGTCAGCAGGCGAATGCTGCCACGACGCCTGCCGGATTCGATCTGGGCGATGGCGCCCTGACTGACGCCGGCCATCTGCGCCAGCTCACGCTGGGTGTAGCCCCGGTATTTCCGCCATGCCCGCAGGGGCGGCGTACCATCCAGGAGGGCATCGGCGACTGCTGCCGGAATCAGGGCCTCCTCGCCCGCTTCCAGGGCCCGCATGGCCGCATCGGCTGCCCGGATGTCGGCGACCTCTTCCGCCAGCCTCTGCAGGCGGCGCCATTCCTCATAGGGGACCACGGCATACTCCGGCTTGCCATCCTTTTCGATGATCTGAACGCTCATTTGTATACATCCCCTCTGGGGCTCGATCTTGAGTACGAGCAGTCGGATTTCGCCTTCCTGGAGGGCGCAGATGGCGCGATAACGTCCAACCCGCAGCCGCCAGTAGGGCGAGCCCCGCAGGCGCTTCCAGTCTCCGCGGTAATGGAGAGGGTCCGCCGCAACGGCGACCAGCTCCCGCTGAAGGCGGGCACGCACCGCGCGGGGCAGTTTGGCCAGTCCCTTGAGGGTCCGTCGCGTGTAGCTCAACCGTTCCATGGCACCCCTGATATTACTAGATGTAATTATTATTGCAAGTTATTATTACGCGGCCGGGCATGAGCGCCCCGCCTCATTGTCCTCCGACCAGCCCGTTCTGCCGCCAGGCCTCGTAGGCACACACCGCGACCGCATTGCTCAGATTGAGGCTGCGCGAGCCCTCGCGCATGGGCAGGCGCAGGATCCGCTCCGCTGGCAGCTCCTTCAGCAGGGACTCGGGCAGGCCGCGGGTCTCGGGCCCGAACAGGAAGGCATCGCCGGGAAAGAAGCGGGTGTCGAAGGGCGAGCGACTGCCGCGCGTGGAGCAGGCGAACAGCCGCGGCGGGCGGATGGCTGTCAGGAAGGCGTCGAGGCTGGCATACTCTGCCACATCGGCCCACTCGTCATAGTCCAGTCCGGCGCGGCGCAGTCTGCGGTCGTCCATCTCGAAGCCCAGCGGATGGATGAGGTGCAGCCTGCAGCCGGTGTTGGCGCACAGGCGGATGACATTGCCGGTGTTGGGTGGGATCTCCGGCTGATACAGGACAATGTGAAACATGACCAGCGATACGACTCCGGATCCGCGTCTTGCGGTCGACTTCTGCGGGCTTTCCCTGGCCAGCCCCATCGTGCTGCTATCGGGCTGCGTGGGCTTTGGCGAGGAGTATACCCGGGTGGAGGGCTTCTCCAACCGCGAGGTGGGCGCGGTGTGTCTCAAGGGTACCACCCTGGAGCCGCGCCTGGGCAACCCCCCGCATCGGGTGTACGAGACGCCGATGGGCATGCTCAATGCCATCGGCCTGCAGAACCCGGGGGTGGAGCGGGTGGTCAACGAGATCCTGCCCGGCCTCGATTTCGGCGAGACGCGCTTCATCGCCAATGTCTCGGGCTCGACCGTGGAGGAGTACTACGAGGTCACGCGCCGCTTCGACGACTCGCCCATCGATGCCATCGAGATCAACATCTCATGCCCGAATGTAAAGGAAGGCGGGGTCGCCTTCGGCAACGACCCGGCGATGTCGGCGCGGGTGGTGGAGGCCTGCCGCAAGGCCACCGACAAGCCGCTGATCACCAAGCTCTCGCCCAACCAGACCGACATCGCGGCCAATGCGCGCGGCTGCATCGAGGCCGGTACCGATGCCTTTGCGGTCATCAATACCCTGATGGGCATGGCCGTCGATATCCATTCGCGAACTCCGATTATCGGCAACAACCAGGGCGGGCTGTCGGGGCCGGCCATCAAGCCGGTGGCCCTGCTCAAGGTGCATCAGGTGTATCAGGTGGCGCGTGATCATGGGGTGCCCATCATCGGCCA
>RFHG01000142.1 GCA_003696465.1 Gammaproteobacteria bacterium
ACGCCGGTCTGGCCCTGGTACTTGCCGCCGCGATCGGCATAGGAGGTCTCGCAGACCTCGTCGGACTCCAGGAACAGCATCTGGGCCACACCCTCATTGGCATAGATCTTGGCCGGCAGCGGCGTGGTGTTGGAAAACTCCAGCGTCACATGCCCTTCCCACTCGGGCTCCAGCGGAGTGACATTGACGATGATGCCGCAGCGGGCATAGGTGGACTTGCCCAGGCAGATGGTGAGCACGCTGCGCGGGATGCGGAAATACTCCACGGTGCGTGCCAGGGCAAAGGAATTGGGCGGAATGATGCAGACATCGGATTTGACGTCGACAAAACTGCTCTCGTCGAAGGCCTTGGGATCGACGATGGCCGAGTTGATGTTGGTGAACACCTTGAACTCGTCGGCACAACGCACGTCGTAGCCGTAGCTCGAGGTGCCATAGGAGACGATGCGGTTCTCGTTGACATGGCGCACCTGACCGGGCTCGAATGGGTCGATCATGCCGTGCTCCTCGGCCATGCGACGAATCCACTTGTCCGACTTGATGCTCATTGCTGCCTCCGCGCTGGGGTCCGGCGGAGTTTATCACCCCGGAGGTATCGCGTCAGGCCTCAGAAGGCCAGCTCGCCACTGCCGGAAAAGGGCACATCGAAGGGGCCGATGCGCATGCGGCCACGCAGGGCATAGGGTGCCTTGCGGTTGCGCAGGACGGCCTGCAGGCCATCGGCAAGCTGCTGCCAGCGGAAATCGACCACCAGCGGCAGGCGCTGGCTGCCACCCGCGGGCAGGGACAGGCCGGCCACGGACTCGCCGGCTGCTACCGGCACACCGGCCAGCTCCAGCCGATAGTCGTAGCGGCTGGCTTCGAGCGGGAAGGGATTGGGATTGCGCAGGTCGAGCAGAATCCGCAGGCGCCCGCCCAGCAGATCGGCCTGCTCCAGCTCTGCTGCCGAAATCCGCACCTCTGGGGCCAGCTGCTCCACACGCAGTCCCTTGCAGCCGGAAAGGAACAGCAGCAGTCCAACGACAAGGGCCACCCGCAGGAGGTGGCCCTTGTCGCGTGCAAAACCCGGCAGGTGCATCCGTCAGTTGCTCTGGATGACAATCTTCGGGAACTTGGCGCTGTAGTCCTTGCTCTGGTTGGCCAGCCGCGCGGCCGTCTTGCGCGCGATCTCGCGGTAGATCTCGGCGGCCCGGCTGTCGGGCGCCGCCACCACTGTAGGGTTGCCGCTGTCTGCCTGCTCGCGGATGTCCTTTTCCAGCGGCAGGGCACCGAGGAATTCGGTATTGTGCTTCTCGGCCATGCGGCGGCCGCCGCCCTCGCCGAAGATGTGCTCCTCGTGCCCGCAGTTCGAGCAGATATGGATGCTCATGTTCTCGATGATGCCGAGCACCGGCACCTCGACCTTTTCGAACATCTTCAGACCCTTGACGGCATCCAGGGTAGCGATGTCCTGCGGGGTGGTGACGATGACCGCGCCACTGACCGGAATGCGCTGGGCCAGCGTGAGCTGCACGTCACCGGTGCCCGGGGGCAGATCGATGACGAGATAGTCGAGATCCTTCCAGCGGGTATCGTTGAGCAGCTGCTCCAGGGCCTGGGTGACCATGGGGCCGCGCCAGATCATGGCGGTGTCCTCTTCCACCAGGAAGCCGATGGACATGGCCTGCACGCCATGGTTCTCCATCGGCTCCAGGCTCTTGCCATCGGGCGAGGTGGGCTGGCCGGTGATGCCCAGCATGCGCGGGATGGAGGGGCCGTAGATGTCGGCGTCCAGCACGCCGACCCGTGCGCCCTCGGCAGCGAGTGCCAGGGCCAGGTTGACGGCCGTGGTGGACTTGCCGACCCCGCCCTTGCCGGAGGCCACGGCAATGATGTTCTTGATGCCCTCGATGGGCTTCAGGTTCTTCTGTACCGCATGGGAGGCGATTTCGGAGCGCACGCTGACCTCGGCCTCGCTGACACCCTCGAGCTGCTCGATGGCTGCCTTGGCAGCCTGGGCCAGGGCATCCTCGACACTCTTTGAGGGATAGCCCAGTACCAGCTCGACGGAGACCTTGCCACCATCAATATCGATATTGCGCACCTCGCCGGCCGAGACGAGATCCTTGCCCACGTTTTCGTCCTGGACGCCGCGCAGGGCCTCCTGAACCTGTTCTTTGGTGACTTCTGACATGCGTGTACCTCTTGTGAAGATTCGGCAGATTGGCGCGCATTATACGCCAGCGCCCGCCCGCAAAAAACTTGGATGCGGCGCGGTTTTCCGAGTGGCACGCTGGGTTATTAACTCGGCTTGCAAGCGTACCGCGACAGGGGAATACTGGCCAAAAAGAGGGAATAGAGGCCATGTTCTTCAGCAAGCGCCCCATTGACACGGCTGCCGCCATCGACCTGGGCTCCAACAGCTTCCACATGATCGTTGCCCGCATCGAGAACGGCCAGATCCACGTCCAGGACAAGCTCAAGGAGATGGTGCGCCTCGGTGGCGGCCTCGATGCCGAAGGCAACCTCACCCCGGAGGCGCAGGAACGGGCGCTGGACTGCCTGCACCGTTTCGGCGAACGCATCCGGGGCCTGCCTCCGCATGCGGTGCGTGCGGTAGGCACCAACACCCTGCGCAAGGCACGCAACCGGCATGTCTTCCTGCCGCTGGCCGAAACGGCCCTGGGCCATCGCATCGAGATCGTGGCCGGACGCGAGGAGGCCCGCCTGATTCACCTGGGCGTGGCCCACAGCATGCCCAAGATCGACGGCCGCCGCCTGGTGATGGACATCGGCGGCGGCAGCACCGAGTACATCATCGGCCAGGGCTTCGAGGCCGAAGTCATGGAGAGCCTGCACATGGGGTGCGTCAGTTTCTCCCGGCGCTACTTCCGCAATGGCCGGATCGACGAGGAGAACTGGCTCGCCGCCCGCATTGCCGCGCAGCGTGAGCTGGAGGCCATACGCCACACCTACCGTGCCATCGGCTGGAACGAGGCCGTCGGTGCCTCGGGCACCCTGCTGAGCGTGGCCCGGGTGCTGCGTGAACAGGGCTGGGGCGAGGAAGGCATCACCCGCAAGGGCCTGAAGAAGCTGCGCAAGGCCATGATCGAGGCCGGCCACGTGGACCGGCTGGTACTGAAGGGGCTGAGCGAGCAGCGCGCCCCCGTCTTTCCCGGGGGGGTAGCCATTGTCGAGGCCACATTGATGGAGCTCGACATCGAATTGATGAAGGTATCCGACGGGGCACTGCGCGAAGGCCTCATCTACGACCTCATCGGCCGGGGCGAACCGGAGTCCATCCGCGGGCGCACGGTCCAGACCCTGGCACGCCGCCTGCAGGTCGACGAGGAGCAGGCCCGGCGCGTGGCCACGTTTGCCGAGCGGCTGTTCCAGGGTGTGGCCGAGGACTGGGGGCTGGAGCAGGAAGACCTCGAACTGCTGCAGTGGAGCGCGAGCCTGCATGAGGTGGGCCGGGTGATCGCCCACAGCCAGTATCACAAGCATGGCCACTATCTGCTGGCCCATGCCGACATGCCCGGCTTCTCGCTGCAGGACCAGCAGTCTCTGGCCCTGCTGGTGCGCGCGCATCGCCGCAAGTTCCCTGCACGCCTTTTTGCCGAACTGCCACCGGAGGAGGCCCGGCGGCTGGAACGTCTGGCCCTGCTGCTGCGCCTGTCCGTGCTCCTGCACCGCAGCCGGGAGGATCGCGAGATTCCCCTGCAGGGCATCAGGGGGCAGGAAGCCGGACTGAAGATCAGCTTTGATGAAGAGTGGCTGGAAGCACACCAGCTCACCCGGACCGACCTGCTGGCCGAACGGGCCCTGCTGGAGGCTGCCGGCCTGCAACTCAAGGTCAAGGGCGCATGAGGCCGGGGCTGGCCATTGCCGGGGCCCTGCTGATGGTCGTCTACCTGACGCTCTGTTTCATCGCCCTCTATGCCTGGCATGCACGCAGCCTGCTGCCCGAGGCGGCGCAGGCCTGTGCCGAGGTGCCACTGGAGATGGCGCCGGCCTGTGCCGGGCAGTACATGGAACAGGCCTTCGAGGCCACCGACTGGCAACTGACCATGCTGGTGCTGTTGCTGATACCCTCGGCCATGATCAGCTGGCTGCTGCTGGGCCGGCACACACCCGAGCCGCTGGCCACCGCTGCCGTGATGGGCGGCGTCGGTGCCGTGCTGCTGGCCCTGCTGCTCTCGCCGGAACGTGTGCCCGCGATCGCTGCACTGCTCGGCGCATTGCTGGGCGGTTTCCTGCGGCCAAGGTCGCGGCTGGACTGACTATAGGAAAATGGGGGGGCTGTCCCCTGTTTCCCTTGCCAGGTGTGCGTCATCTTTATCCCGGTTCGCTGCAGAAA
>RFHG01000143.1 GCA_003696465.1 Gammaproteobacteria bacterium
AGGCCGCGCGGGCAGGCGGCAGCTGGCGGACATCGTGATGCACCGCCACATGGTTGGTGGCATAGCCGATGTCGCCCAGCACAGCCTGTTCGGCCGCGGAGGGCTGATCCAGCAGGGCGAGTGCCTGATCGCTGTGGCAGGCCATGACCACGCCATCGAATTCGGCCGGGCCGGCCTCGGTCAGGAGGGTCACGCCCCGTGCGTGGCGCCGCACCGCATGCACCGGCTGCCGGGTCAGGAGGGTGCCCCTGAACTGCCCGATCAGCGCCTGCACATAGGTATCCGATCCGCCCCGGACGGTCAGCCACTGAGGCCGTTCATTGACCTGCAACATGCGGTGATTGGCCATGAAGGCCACGAAATAGCGGGCCGGAAAGTGGCGGGCAAAGTCCATGGAGGCACTCCAGAGGGCGGCTGCCATGGGGAGAATATGGCCTTCGCTGAATGCCGGGCTGTAGCCGTTCTGATCCAGGTACTCGCCCAGGGTCAGGGTGTCATCGTCGCTGTCCAGCAATGCCGGTGCTTCGCGGTAGAAGCGACGCAGGTCCCACAGCATGCGATAGAAGTCGGGGCGCAGCAGGTTGCGCTTGCGCGCCAGCAGGCGGCCGAGGCCGGCAGCGCCGTAGACCAGATCTAGCCCTTCGTGGACGACACTGAAGCTCATGTCGCTGGCCTGGGCCTCGACACCGAGCGCATCCAGCATCTTGCAGAAGTTCGGGTAGTTGTGGCGGTTGAAGACGATGAACCCGCTGTCCACACGTACCTGCTGGCCTTCGATGTCCAGTGTGTGGGTGTCCGTGTGCCCGCCGGGTTTGTCTCCGGCTTCGAAGACCGTCACCTCATGGTCATGCTGCAGGTGCCAGGCGGCCGTCAGGCCTGAAATGCCGCTTCCGATAATGGCGAGCTTCATGCCACACCTCCCGTTTCGTCGGTCTGCCCGGTGGGGTCGAGCGCGGCCGTTGTCGCAGCCTTCGGGGTGGATGCCACCTCCGGGTTGAGCTTGTGCGTCGGCACCGGCCTCAGGTCCCGCACCCAGCCCAGCTTTTCCATGCCCAGAAGGATGTACCAGGTGATGTCCACTTCCCACCAGCGAAATCCCTGGCGCGCACTCGCGGCATAATGATGGTGATTGTTGTGCCAGCCTTCGCCCAGGGTGAGCAGCGCCAGCCAGAAGTTGTTGCGACTGTCATCCCGTGTGGCATAGCGCCGCGAGCCAAACCGGTGGGCCAGCGAGTTGATGGCCAGCGTGGCGTG
>RFHG01000144.1 GCA_003696465.1 Gammaproteobacteria bacterium
GCAACCGGCGTCGCCTGCGGCCCGACCTCCGCAGGAGGCGGCGACGAGGCGGTGAAGAGCAGTTCGTAGTCCTCGCCGCTGGCAAGAGCGCCTCGCCAGTCGCACAGCGCAGCGTCGCGCAGCGGCAGCGCCGCCGCCTCCAAGACGATCTGCGCCCCCGAGGCCCTGGCCACGCGCGCAGCGTCCTTGCCCAGACCGTCCGAGACGTCGATCATCGCCCCGAGCGCCTCCCCAAGCGCCGCAGCCAGCTCCTGCGCCTCCGCCACGCGCGGCTGAAAGTCCAGATGCCAGCCCGTCTCCAGCGCAGCCCCCACGGCGCCGGTCACGTACACCCCCTGCCCGGGACGCGCGCCGCTGCGCAGCGCAGGCCGCCCCACAGCCTCCCCCACGACGGTCGCGGTCAGCGTGGTCGGGCCCTCGGTCAGCGCCACGTCGCCGCCGACCAGCGGAGAGCCCAGCGCCGAAGCGGCCCTGCGCGCAGCGTCCACCAGCGCCTGCGCCTCGTCCTGCTGCACGCTCGGCGACAGCGCCGCAGCGACCAGGCACCACAGGGGCTTTCCCGCCATCGCGGCGATGTCCGAGACGGCCCGGGCCACCGCCTTGTGCGCGATCTGCTCGGGCGAGCATCGGCTCGGGTCGTAATGCCGTCCCTCGACGAGCTGGTCGACGCTGAGCAGCAGCTGACGGCCGTCAGGCAGCGCGACGACAGCAGCGTCGTCGCCCGGCCCGACGAGCACGCCTGCCTCCCGCTGCGCCTGCGCTGCGATGTGCGCCAGCAGCCTGTCCTCGCTCAGCGCCATGGCGGCCAAGCGTATCCTGCGTCGACCGCTGCGCAGCGGGGCGCAGCGGCCGCTGGAGGCCCCATGGACCGCGCGCTGCGTCAGGCTGTCGAATCGGCTCTGGGCGAGGCGCCTGTGGCGGCGACGCCTCTTTCGGGCGGTTGTGTGGCCGAGGTCCTCGCCGTCACGCTCGCTTCGGGCGAGAAGGTCGTGGTCAAGCGCGACCCGACGGGCGAATCGGGCCTCGCTGCGGAGGGGCGGTCGCTGAGGCTGCTCGGCGAGCAGGGGCTTCCCGTTCCCGCGGCGCTGCACGCCGGCGCGACCCTGCTGGTGCTGCAGTGGGTCGACGGGCCCGAC
>RFHG01000145.1 GCA_003696465.1 Gammaproteobacteria bacterium
CACTGCTCGTCGGCAATCACGTCGAGCATGGAGCGGTCGTTGTCCTTGCCCACCGGCACGTCGAAGGAGGTGGCGCGCTCGGTGAGGTTGAGCAGCTTCTTGATGTCGTTGAGCGACTTGCCGAGGCGCTTGGCCACCTGGTCCTCGGTGGGTTCGTGGCCCAGCTCCTGGGTCAGCTCGCGCACGGTACGCAGGTAGGCGTTGAGTTCCTTGACCACATGGATGGGCAGGCGGATGGTGCGCGTCTGGTTCATCAGGGCGCGTTCAATGGTCTGCCGGATCCACCAGGTGGCATAGGTGGAAAAGCGGAATCCGCGCTCGGGATCGAACTTCTCCACTGCACGAATCAGGCCCAGGTTGCCCTCCTCGATGAGATCCAGCAGGGCCAGGCCGCGATTCATGTAGCGCCGGGCAATCTTGACCACCAGGCGCAGGTTGCATTCGATCATCTTCTTGCGGCCGCGCTCGTCGCCCTTGCGCGCGAGCCGCGCGTAATAGACCTCTTCCTCGGGCGTGAGGAGGGGGGAGAATTCGATTTCCTTGAGGTAGAGGCGGGTGGCATCCAGCTCCTTGCGCGGAACCTCGCCGGCCTTGAACACCTGCTCGGCCTTTTCCTCGAGTGCCTTTTCCGCGACCGGCGGGGCCTCTTCCGGCGGCAGCAGGACATCGGCCACCGCGCCCGGAACCGTGACCTCGACCTCCTCGAGCTCCGCCTCGGCCACCGGTGCGGCCTGCACCTCCTCGTCGAGCCCGTTTTCGATGGTGCCCTCTTCCTGGGCAGGATCCGGTTCGACCACTTTTGTCATGCCTTCCTCCATCCTTCAGCGTCTGGGCAGATAATGCAGCGGGTTGACCGGGCGGCCGTCGCGCCGAATCTCGAAATGCAGCATCGGGCGCTCGGCGTCGGTGTCACCCACTTCGGCAATCTTCTGTCCCTTTTTTACCCGGCTCCCCTCCTTTACCAGCAGCCTGCGATTGTGCGCGTAGGCGCTGAAGAACCGGCTGTTGTGCTTGATGATGATGAGGTTGCCGTAACCCTGAAGGCCGGAACCCGCATACACCACCTTGCCGCTGGCAGCGGCAAGTACAGGTTGCCCCGGTTTGCCCGCAATATCAATACCCTTTCGGCCCGGCGCATCGGGTGAATACCCCTTGAGGATGCGCCCGCGCAGGGGCCAGGTCCAGGACAGCCGTTTCGAACCAGCGGGAGCCGTGGTACGGGCGGTGGTTTTTTTCCTTGCGGTATTGCCCGCCCGCGAGGATGCGACAGCCGGAGCAGGCCTTTTTTTCGCTGCGGGGGCAACAGGGGTTTTTTTCCTTTTCGGCACGCTGCGCGCGGCGGAGGACTTGCCGGCAGGCGGCGGATTGCTGGCATGGGGACGCAGATAGAGCCTTTGCCCAGGATAGATACGGTACGGTGGTCGGATACCGTTCCAGTGGGCCAGCACCTTGTAGTCGATGTCGTGCTTCCAGGCTATGGAATACAGCGTCTCTCCCGGGCGAACCTTGTAGGTATCGGGTTGCAGGTGACGCGGGGCATGGCTGCTGCAGGCGGCGAGCAGCACGCCTGCCAGCAGGATCAGGAGCGGTTTCAGCCGCGCAGCCAGATCCACAGCCCCAGTACGCCAACGATGGCCACCGTGGCCCAGCCGATGGCATCGATGTAGCGCCGCACCACCGGCTCCACGCGCGGCCCCAGCCACCAGACCAGGGCGGCCACCAGAAAGAAGCGGGCGCCCCGCCCCACCAGCGAGGCCAGCACGAAGGGCAGCAGCGACATGGCCAGCGCGCCGGCGCTGATGGTAAAGAGCTTGTACGGGATGGGCGTAAAGCCGGCCAGGAACACCACCCAGACGCCCCACTGCTCGA
>RFHG01000146.1 GCA_003696465.1 Gammaproteobacteria bacterium
ATCACGGCCGTTTTTGTCGACCGGGATTTTGCGGCACGCGTGGAAGACATGCTGCGGCAGGATTTCCATCACTGTGTCGAGGCGCATCAGGCCGATTATCAGGCCAGGCCCTTCTGGTTCCGTGTCGGTTCCCGGCTGGCCCGGCTGTTTGCACCGATGCTCTGAGGTTGCCGTCAGGTGCGGGTCTGGTGTGCGGCCTCCGAGCCCTGCACCTTGAGCAGGGCAGTAAAAACCGAATCCTGGCCCAGCAACAGGCTGTTGGTCAGCTCCGCGCTGATGACCGCGATCATCCCGGGCAGGATGATGCCCGGGTTCCAGGTCAGCTCCAGCAGGGCCGTCAGTGCGGCCAGCGGCGCGCGCAGGCTGGCCCCCATCATGGCCGCCATGCCCACCAGGGCATAGAAGCTGGGAGAACTGGCCAGTGGCATGAGCCAGCCATCGGCCAGGAAATGGGTGGCCGCACCCAGCCCGCCGCCGATGACAAAGGCCGGTCCGATGAGGCCGCCCGGTACCCGCAGCCCCACCGACAGGCCCGTGGCCAGCAGCTTGGCAAGGATGATCAGAAGCAGGGCCTGGAACACCAGCTCGCCACGCAGCATGGCCTCCAGGCTGTCGTAGCTGATGCCCATGATCTGGGGCGCCTCGATGGCCAGCAGCCCGGTGACCAGTCCCGCCAGCGGAAAGGCCAGAAGCGGCGACCAGCGGGCCGTGACCTGCGCGGTGCGGCGGATGAGCCCCACGAACAGGCTGGAGGTGATCCCGGTGAGCAGCCCGAGCCCGATCATGAGCGGCAGTTCGGCCAGTCTGCCGATGTGCAGCGGAGGGATGTCGAAAGCCGGCATCGGCCCGTAGATGAGCTGGCTCAGCACCGCCCCGGTCACGGCGGCGATGATGATGGGCAGGTAGCGTTCCACCCGGTAACGCACGCGCAGGACCTCGATGACGAAGACGACCCCCGCCAGCGGGGTGTTGAAGGCAGCGGCAATTGCCGCTGCCGCCCCGCAGGCGGCCAGGATGAACGATTCCTCGGCACTGTTGCCCAGAATCTGGCCGGCCTGGCTGGTGATGCCGGCCCCGACATGGACCCCCGGCCCCTCGCGGTCGACCGAATGGCCGAACACGATGGCCGCGATGCCGCCGAAGAACTGCGCCAGCAGATTGGGCAGGGGCAGGCGTACGGGGCTGTCGCGTTCGCTGTGCAGGCGGTCGATGACATGGGCAATGCCGACCTGGCGCTGGGCAGGGTCGAGCCGGCTGAAAACAAAACCCAGTGCCAGCCCGCCGAAAACGGGCGTGATCAGCCGTTCCCATACCGGAAGCGCCTCGTAGTTGCCCACCTGATGGCCGGGGAGGAACAGTGCCTGCCCTTCCTCTATGAGCCAGCGGAACAGCAGGACGCCGATGCCGGCGGCCAGGCCACTCAGCAGGCCCATGGAGGTGATGCGCAGCAGCCGTCGGTGACGCTTGAGCATGTCAGGATGTCCCCAAGCAGTGTCGGCGGATCAGGGCGCGCAGGATCTCCAGCATGGGAGGAATGCGCTCCAGGGCGAGGAACTCGTCCGGCTGGTGGGCCTGCTCGATGTCGCCCGGGCCGAGGATCACGGTCTCCGTGCCCAGTGCCTGCAGATAGGGCCCCTCGGTGCCGAAGGCCACGGAGCCGGCACGTTCTCCGGTGAGTCGTTCGCAGGTCTGCACGATCCAGCTCTCGCTCGCTGTCTGCAGGGCGTCGATGCCGTGAAACAGCGGCTTGAAATCGAGCTTCAGACCGCGGCGTTCGGCAATGGGTACCAGCCGTGCACGCAGCAGGGTGCGGGCCTCGTCCGCGCTCATGCCCGGCAGGGGGCGCAGGTCGATGTGCAGTTCGCATTCGCCGCAAATGCGGTTCGGGTTGTCGCCGCCATGGATATGGCCCAGGTTGAGGGTGGGTACGGGCACGGCGAAGTCCGGGTTGTGGTAGCGTTCGGCGAGTTCGGCCCGCAATGCCAGCAGGGCCTGCATCACCTCGGCCATGCCTTCCAGCGCGTTGATGCCCTGGGCAGGGTCGCTGGAATGTCCGCTGCGGCCCCGCAGCCGAATGGCCTCCATCAGGATGCCCTTGTGCTGGCGTACCGGCCGCAGGCCCGTGGGTTCACCGATTACCGCGTAGCGGCCCGGCCTGCTGCCCCGTTCCAGCAGGGCGCGGGCTCCGGACATGGAGGTCTCCTCATCCGCGGTGGCGAGGATGACCAGCGGGTGCTGCATGCGGGCGGGGTCGAGCGCGCGCGCGGCCTCTATGGCCAGCGCCAGGAAGGCCTTCATGTCGGCGGTACCCAGCCCGTACAGGCGCCCCTCCCGCTCGCTCAGGCGAAAGGGATCGGTCTTCCAGGCCCCCTCGTCCCAGGGCACCGTGTCGGTATGGCCGGCCAGCACCAGGGCATCCTCGCCCGCGCCGAGGGTGGCAAGGAGGTTGGCCTTGTTGCCTTCCAGCGGCATGATCTCGACGGCAAAGCCCATGCCTTCCAGCCACTCGCCCAGCCGATCGATGACGCCGCGATTGCCCATGTCGAGTTCCGCATGGGCACTGCTCACCGAGGGCTCGGCGACGAGCGTGCCGATCATTTCCAGCAGGGACGGCGGTTGCATCGGGGAACGGTCCATGGGTCCATCATGCCGCAAAGCCGTCGCGGCTTCATCCTGCCGCCCTGGGCACGGGCCCGAAATGCAGAAGGCCGCGCATGTGCGCGGCCTT
Source organism: Gammaproteobacteria bacterium (assembly GCA_003696465.1). Lineage (GTDB taxonomy): Bacteria > Pseudomonadota > Gammaproteobacteria > J044 > J044 > J044. The sequence continues at coordinate 2,729 of RFHG01000146.1, forward strand.
CTGCTGCCATGATGGCGCTGGCTTTCTCAGCCCGGAAGAATCACTTCTTCTGGTTGTTCTGCTGAGGAGCCGGGGCACCCTGCGGGGGCACCGGAGCGTACGGCGGGGCATAGGGAGCCGGGCCGTAGTAGGGGGCCGGACCGTAGTACGGGCCATAGTAGGGGCCGTAACCGCGGTAGCCGTAGTAGTCACCGTAGTAGTCGCTGTTGCCATAGCCACGGCCATGACCACGACCATGACCACGACCCTTGAAGCTCATGGAGAAGTCGGTGTCGCCGGCCATGTCGTTCCAGACATCACCCCAGCCACGGCCGTAGCCACGGTCGCCGTAACGGCCATAGCCGTCATCGTCATCCCACGGGCCCCACCAGGCATTGGCAGACTGGATGGTCAGCGCGGAAGCGCCGAGCAGAACAGCGGTAGCTGCGATTTTGGTCAGTTTTTTCATTTGCTTACCTCCAAGGTACTAAACCGGTTGTTTCGAGTTGCTCATGAAGAATGCGCTCCGGCGGAAGCATCCCTCAGCCCGTCTCTTGTGTTCGTTGTTGGCGGGCATGTGCGCAGTATATTAGCAACGACGAATATTAGTCAAGGGTAAAACGGACCTTTTGTCCAATACACTTGAGGTAGATCAATCCGCGTCGGCCGTCAACCTTGCCGTCCATCACGGGTAAAATGGAAACCGATGCCTCAATGGAGCCAGACATGAACGCCCCGGATCCTGCCGTTTCGGCCATCCTCAATGTGGGACTGGACGACTTCGAAACCGAGGTCGTTGCGCATTCGCACCATCGGCCCGTGCTGGTGGATTTCTGGGCGGCCTGGTGTTCGCCCTGTCTGGTGATTGCTCCGGTCCTCGCGGAGGTGGTGGATGCCTGGGACGGCGCGCTCAGGCTGGCCAAGGTCGAGGTCGACGAGGGCGAGAACATGAAGCTCGCAGGCCGCTACGCGGTACGCGGATTCCCCACCGTCATCCTGTTCGAGCATGGCGAGGAGTCGGGGCGTTTCAGTGGAGCCCGCTCGGCGAACTGGATCGAGGAGTTCCTGGAGGAGCACAGTCGCATGCTGGGATCCGGATGAAAGGCGCCGGATGGTCTATAGTCAGCCGTTCGGGGCATTGCCCGGAATTGCGTGCGCGATCACGAAAATCCGGGCGCGCTTTGTCGAGACTACATAATCCGGCCACAGCAACAGACCGATCCTGTTACGACCAAGGAAGCAACGCATGACCACAGACAAGGCTGCCGAGACCAAAGGAACCCGACCCAAGATTCTCATTGTGGATGATTCGCGCGTGGTGCGCGCATCCATGCACAAGATTCTGGACCAGCGCTTTGACGTGATCGAGGCCGAGGACGGGGAGGATGGCTGGATGCAGATCCGCAAGCACGAGGATCTGCGCTGCGTGTTCACCGATTACTCGATGCCCGAGCTCGACGGCTTCGGGCTGCTCGACCGGGTGCGCGGTTCGGCCAATACCCGCATCAACCGGCTGCCGGTGATCCTGGTGACCGGCAACGAGGACGACAAGGGCGTACGGCAGGAGGCCCGCAAGGTCGGATTCAACGGTGTGGTCATGAAGCCGTTCAAGTCTGCCGAGATCGAACAGTGCCTGCAGCATGTCCTGCCCGAGCTCCAAGCCAGAAAGGAAACGGCACCGAAGGCCTCCGAGGCGCCCTCGCTGGATACCGCCGCCCTGCAGGCCCTGCGCCAGGAGATCGAGCGACTCAAGTCGCAGAGCACATCCTTCCTCGCACGCGCGGAGCAGGCCGAGAAGGGGCGCCTCGAGGCCGAACAGGAGCTGACCCGGTTGCGGGCCGAGCTCGAAGTGGCCCGGCTGGAGGCGGCCAGTTACGGCAAGTCGGCGGAAGACCATCGCAAGATGGAGGAAGACCTGACCCAGTTGCAGGCGCAGCTTGATGCGGCCATCAACCGGGCGGAACTGGCCGAGGCCTCCAACCGCAAGGCCGAGCAGGAGATTTCCTCCCTGCAGGAGGAGTTGCGGCGCCACCAGCACGAAAACGCGGAGCAGCTGCGCCACCGTGAGGAGCAGCATCAGGCCCTGCAGGACCAGCTGGCCGCGGCCAAGGCGCGCATCGAGGAGCTGGATCTGGCCCGCAAGAAGGCAGAAAACGAGGTCAAGCAGCTGCGCACCGAGCTGATGCTGCGTCAGCAGGGGGCCGAGGAGGCGCAGTCGGAGCAGGTGGAACAGCTGCGGGCCGAGATCTCGGCCCTGCACGAGGAGCTGAGTGCTGCCCACGAGGCCACCGAGGCCGCGCGCAAGATCCGCAAGGAGCTGGAGCGGGAGCAGGAGCGCCTGCAGAGTGAAAACACGGCCCTGCAGGAGCGCCTGCAGGCCGAGAGCGAGGAACACGAACGCACCCGGCGCATGGTGGAGCGCCTGCGTCAGGACCGCGAGGCGGCCATTGCCCGCGCCGAATCCTCCGAGGACCGGCTGGAGCGGGCCGAGATCATCCTCAAGAAACTCAAGGCCGAGGCCGGCAAGGCCCAGGAGCAGGACCGCGAGCTGCTCAAGGTGCGCGAGGAGCTGGTGGCCGTGCGCGCCGAGCTGGATGCCCTGCGTATCGACAAGGAGGCCGCGGAGGCGGCCCAGCGCGAGGCCGAGAACGAACTGGTCTCGCTCGCTGCCTCGCTGGAGGCGATGGAGCAGGCCAAGGATGCGCTCGAGGCACGCGTGATCGAGCTGCAGGCCGAGCTCAATGACCGCCGCGAGCAGGAACTCAAGGGCAAGCCCGTGGCGGCCAGTGCCCCTGCAACGCCGGCAGTGGAACCGGAGCCGCCGCCGGCACCGGACGAGATCGTCGACATGAGTGCCGGTGCCGGCAGCAGGACGGCCCCTGCCGGTCAGACGGCCGCGGCTGAAGCCGAGAAGGTGGGTGGCGAAGTCATCGAACTGGCAGGCTTCTGGCCCGGAGAAGATGACCCCCTGCTCGAGGAGGAAGAGGCGCCCGCTCCGGCCCGTGCGGCGCAACACGCGGGACAGGAGCGTACCACGCGGTCCAGGCCGGATCTGTCCCATGCGCGGGTCAGGCGCAGCGGGGGCGCGGGACGCTGGCTGGTGCTGCTGCTCCTGCTCGGAGGCGCCGGCGCGGGTGCGGCCTGGTATCTCGGATTCCTGAACGGAGACAGTCTGCCGCTGGCCGGTGGGGCATCCCGTCCCGAGGCTCGGGTGGCTGGCAAGTCCGCGGTCGTGGAGAAGAAATCCGCCCCGAAAGAGGCGCCCGTGAAGACCGGGAAGCCGCAACGGCCCGCCCCGGTCGCAAAGGCGGTCCCGCCGTCCCCGGCACCTGAAAAACCCGCCGCCACGAGGGCGGAAGCGCCCGCAATTGCGGGCACTGCCGCCCCCCCGGCCGCCCAGGCTGAGGCCACTGCACTGGCCGGGCGTGCGGAGTCCGGAGGCGATGACCCTGCGCAGGCCGTCCGTCCGGCCGCGGAACCGCCTCGTGCAACTGCAGCGCCGGCACCCGTGGCGAGTGGCGTGGTCCAACGCCGGCCCGCCGACGAGCGGCCCGGCATTGAACCGGAGGCCGCCGGCCAGCCGGGGAATGCCGGCGAGGCCGTTGCGGGACGGGCCCCCGGGTCTGTGGAGCCGGGTCCGTCACCGGCCGAATCGGTGGTGACCGTGACCGAGGCGGCGGCTGCTGCCGAAAGCGGCGCAACGCCCGCAACGGCCGATAGCGGGGCAACGACCGTGGCACTTGCGCCGTGGGCAGAGCAGAGGAAGGTGTTGCTGCAGCAGGCCGAGGAGGAACGTCGCAAGCTGCTGGCCGCTCATCCCGATGGCAAGGCGCCTCTGCCTCAGGTTCAGTAGGCGTTTGAACGGGAGCCGGTGGCGGGGCGTGGGGGCGTCTTCAGTGCCGGGCTGGGCGGTACTCGAACTGGGCCGCCTTCAACGGCCAGCCGGTCTCGCTGTCGATCACCCAGACTGTCCACACGCCGGTCATGGCGGGGTCCAGGGCCTTTTTGGAATTGACACGCCAGCGCGGGCCGCGAACCTCGAACTCGATCTCGGAGACCGGTTGCCCCTTGTATTCCCAGACATGCTTGATGCGCCGTCCCTGCATGTGACGCAGCTCGCTGAAGAAAAAGATCTCGCGATGCGAGTTGTCGAGGGCGACGATACGGTCGATGGGCTCGCGGTTTTCAATGCCGGTGGTGAACAGGGCGCGGGCCACGCGCGCACGCTCCGGGATCTGGGGTGGCCGGGGTTCGGCCACGGCACCGGCGGGTGCCAGCAGCAGGGCAGAGAGCAACGCGAGGAGGGCCTTTCTGCGTGGCAGCATGTCCTTGGATTCCTTGCATGTGGGCAGACTCATTGTAGTGTATGTGGGTGCGGCTTTGCGAGCCGGCCCGAACCCCAACCCGCAAAAACGCGAGCAGTTTCGCAGGAGCAGATGGCGTGACCACGATCGATCAACTGCTGGAAGAGACGGAAGGCCTGGTTTCCCTGCCGGAGGTGGCGGTGCAGGTGACGCGCCTGGTCGAGGATCCGAACAGCAGTGCAGAGGACATCGCCACTGCGATCAGCCGCGAACCCGCGCTGGCGGCCCGCATTCTGCGGCTGGCCAACAGCCCCTTGTATGGCATGCGTTCCGAGGTGGATACCGTGGCACGGGCGGTCACCGTGCTCGGCACCCTGCAGGTGCGCGATCTGGTGCTGGCCAGTTCCGCGGTCCATGGGTTCGACGGCATTCCCAACGAACTGGTCAGCATGGAGGATTTCTGGCGTCACAGCCTGTACACCGGGCTGGCGGCGCGCCGGCTGGCGCGGCAGGTCCTGTCCGGCCGGGAAGAATCGAGTTTTACCGCAGGGCTGCTGCACGACATCGGCAAGCTGCTGCTCTATCACCAGCAGCCGCAGGTGGCGGTCCAGGCCTTTCTGGCCGTGCTCAACGGTGATGCACCGCGCATCAACCTGGCCGAGCGCACGCTGCTTGGATTCGACCATGGCGAACTGGGTGGAGCCCTGCTCGAACGTTGGGAATTGCCACCGCATCTGGTTGCGGCGGCCCGTTTCCACCACCGCCCGCTGGAGGCCCCTGAACCGCTGCGGCGCGAGGCACTGCTGGTGCATCTGGCCAATCACATTGCCCAGCTGGCCCAGCTCGACAGCACACGGCCCGGTGACGCGCCCCCGGTCGAGGCCGAGGCCTGGAACCTGATGGGAGTCAGTCCGCTGCAGGTGCCCGAGCTGGTACAGAGCCTGCAGGAGGAGGTTCTGGAGGTGGAGGAGGCCCTGTTTCGCGAGCCTGCGAACTGACGGGCGTGACCCCGGCCCGAGACTCAGGTGCTGCTGATGGCCTCGCGCATGGCCAGACTGAGCTGGCGTGCGGCCTGGTTGCGTTCCCGGGCCTGTTCGTCGCGCAGGATGTCGGTCAGGGCCAGCAGCTGATAGAGGCGCGGGTCTTCGCTTGCGGCCTCGGGCACGGAGGGATAGAGCGGTGAAAAGGCATAACCGCGCTGCTTGCCGTGCGGGTGGGGCCATACCGGGGGGATTTCCTCGACCTGCCAGGTCTCGCCCATGCCGTGCGGTCCGGCGTGACCGGTGGCCACGCCCATGGTCAGGGCGCCGCGATCCGGAGGGAAGGCGTATTTCACGCCATGGACCAGAAACTCCTCCAGCGCCATGAGGATGGGGCGCGGATTGTCACCGCGTTTCTGCGGGGGCGTGAGCAGGCGGGCGCGGATGCCGCGCTTGACGCCGGCATTGATTTCCGATGCGCTCATGTGCAGGCTCTGCGAGAGTGCGGCATAGGTCCAGTTGCGGCGACCGAGCGCCACCAGCTTGAGGGCGATGAAGACATCCTGCGGCTTGAGCACCATGGCGAATTCCCGTTTTTTATTCTCGATTCGCGTATTTTGATTTAGGTGGCGAAAAAGCGCAAGCGCAGTCAGCCGCCCTCGGCTGCGGCGCGCTTCTTGCGCCGCTGCAGTTCCAGTTCGCAGCGGCGCAGCGCGTCGGCCATTTCGTCGCCGCTCTGGAAGCGCTCTTCCGGCTGCTTGGCCATGGCCTTTTTCACTACATCGCTCAGGCACTTGCCCAGACCCTTGCGCAGTTCCCGGATGTCGCGGGCCTCGGCATTGGTGATGAGGTACATGAGGTTGGCCAGCGAGTCGCCGACGAAGGGCAGTTCGCCGGTGAGCAGCTGGTACAGGGTGACGCCGAGCGAATAGATGTCGCTGCGCCCGTCCACCTTTTCTCCCGCGACCTGCTCCGGCGACATGTAGGAGGGGGTGCCGAGCAGGGTGCCGGTACGGGTCTTGCTGTCGTCCACCAGCGAGGCGATGCCGAAGTCGGTGATCTTGAGGGTGCCGGATTCGCGGTCATAGATGATGTTGGCGGGCTTGATGTCCCGGTGCACCACCTGCTTGCGGTGGGCATAGCCCAGCGCCCGCGCGATCTGTTGCATCAGTCGGGTGATTTCGAGCGGGTCGAGCAGTGCACCCTCGCGTGCGTAGTGGTCCATGCTGTAGCCGGGAACATAGTCCATGGCAATGTAGGCGAGGTCGTGCTCTTCGCCGACATCGTAGATGTGCACGATGTTGCTGTGATCGAGCCGGCCCGAGGCCTCGGCCTCGCGGAAGAAGCGCCATTTCACTTCCTCCAGGTCATGCCCCTCGAACTCCTGGTTGAAGGGCAGGGTCTTGATCGCCACCTGACGGCCGATCTTCTCGTCGCGGCCCAGGTACACCGTGCCCATGGCGCCCTTGCCGAGCTGGGCCTCGATGATGTAGCGCCCGAGACGGGGTTTTTCGATACCCGTCTGGTCGAGAACCAGGGTCTGCTCCGGGTTCTGCTCGTTGGCGATCATGGTGGCCACGGCCGATTCGGTGCCGGTGTTCAGGCGGGTGATGCGGTCGTTGATGTCGCGGTATTCGGGGTCGATTTCGCGCATGTATTCATACACACCCAGGGCCTTGACGAACTGGCGCTTGCGCTCGTATTCCAGCCCCAGCTGGTACAGCGGGTCGAGGATGTAGATGTCGGGCGGGCAGCGCTTGAACTCGATCAGGGCCTGATCGTACAGGCCCTGGTTGTGGTAGTTGATGCCGAGCGCGCGGTGGGCCTCGGCGGCCTCCTGCCGGCTCTCTTCGATGGCGACCACGATGTGATAGCGCCCCGCCAGCAGCAGTTGCCCCGTGATCAGGAACAGGGCCGGCAGCACCGCCGGCAGCCACAGGTGGCTGGCCAGCAGCACCGCGATGGCGGTGTTGAGGAGCAGCAGGGCCAGGATGAGACTGATGATCATGCCCACCGGCCGACCCTGCAGCCGGGCGGGCAGAAACAGGAAATACAGGGCTATGGCCAGCAGCAGGCCGCGCTGCAACAGATGGAACCAGCCAGGGACGGTGATTTCGGCCCGCTCGAACAGGGTGGCGGTGTTCCAGGCCTGCAACAGTACCGGGGGGACATCGGCCAGGATGGTGCCCTGCAGGCCGGTGAGCCCGGTGGTGTGGCCGATCAGTATCACCTTGTCCTTCAGCTCGTCGGCGGGGATGCGTTTGCCCAGCAGGTCGGCCAGCGAGCGAACCGGGATCGGTGGCTTGCCCTTGCGCAGATGCATCGGCAGCGGATAGTGGATGTAGTGGCGATCGGTCGCAATCAGGCGGTCGCCGATGCGGATGCCCAGGCCCGGGACGGGGTGGATGTCCTGCAGGGCATGCCCCGAGCCCAGCGCATGCAGCAGCAGGGGCAGTGATGGATAGACGCGATCGCCGACCTCGAGGGCCAGGGCCTGCCCCACCCGGAGGTCGTCGCGCTGGCTGGCCGGCAGGGCACCGACCGCCGAGGCGGATTCCAGCAGCGGGGCGTAGGGAGGAATCAGGCGCAGGTGCGCGTAGGGGCCGGGGGCGTTGGCCAGGGGCGCCACCCAGGGTGACAGGTACCAGGGCTGCCGGTCGGGACGGGCCGGTTCCAGGGCAAAGCGCTCCAGGGTCTCGGGCAGGGGCTGCGGCGAGAGACTGCGCTCGAAGAAGGCGGGTATGACGGTATTGCGGGACTTTTTCAGGACCCGGGCCAGCTTGCGATCGGAATCCAGGCGGCCGAGCCAGTAACTTGCGGTCTCGAGCTTGTCGCGGCCTGCACGCAGCCGGTCCCGCTGCTTGCGGGCACGCTTGCGCACGCTGCTCTTTTTCGAGCGCAGCTCCCTGTCCAGCGCCTTCAGCTTGCGGTCGATCTTGTCCTTGCCTACGCGGATCTCTTCGAGGATGTCGGCCAGCGCGGGCGGGGTCTGTGAGCTGGCCATTGGCAGGGTCAGCCCGATGGCGGCGACGCCTGCCTCGTCCAGCTGGCGGATGGCCCGGCCCAGCCGGTCGCGGGGCCAGGGCCAGGGGCCATAGGCCTGCAGGGCCCGCTCGTCGATGGCCAGTACCATGACCCGATCGCCCAGCGGGATGTCGGGCAGCCAGTGCATCGCCAGCCCCAGCCCGCTGCGTTCGAGCTGCTGGGCCGGTCGTGTCCAGGTGACGGCCAGGGCGATGGCCAGCATCAGGCCAACGAACAGCAGGTGGCCGCTCAGGGCGGGCCGTCTGTTCCAAAGCCGCTTCATGCGTGTGTGCATCCGACAGCGCTCATGATGAGGTTGTACCGCATTTGGCCATCGCAGGGAACCGACTTTGGGGCAAGCAACGGCTTTCCGACCGATTCATGACCGGGTGTGCGGGGATACCGGACCAGACGGAAACGAACGCCGTGCAGGTGGGCCGTATCGAAATCAGCCGGGGGCGTCCGGCGCTTGCGGGCGATATCCTTCCACCCGGGCCCAGTCCTCGCGCAATTCGGGCGCTTCCATCATCAGTCCCTGGGCGGCATAGGCCTCGATCAGATCATCGGCCTGTTCACGCAGGATGCCGGACAGGACCAGTCGGCCGCCCGGGCGCACCAGGCGGCTGAGCTCCGGTGCCAGCTCCGTGAGCGGGCCGGCCAGGATGTTGGCCAGTACCAGGTCGGCTGCCGCGGGCTCGTGTGCTCCCACCAGCGCCACCCGTAGTCGTTCCGGCGCAATGGCATTGCGTTCGGCATTGGCCTGCGTGGCCTCGATGGCCTGGGGATCGATGTCGAGCCCGGTGGCATGGCGGGCGCCGAGCCGGAGGGCGGCAATGGCCAGGATGCCCGAACCGCAGCCGTAGTCGATCACATCCAGCCCCTGCGGTGGATGGGCATCGAGCCATTCCAGACACAGGGCGGTGGTCGGGTGGGTGCCACTACCGAAGGCCAGGCCCGGGTCGAACAGCAGGTTGACCGCCCCGGGCTCGGGCGGGGTGCACCAGCTGGGGCAGACCCACAGCCGCTGGCCGAAGCGCATGGGCCGGAAGTCGTCCATCCAGGCACGCTCCCACTCGCGGTCCTGCAGCAGCTCCCATTCCGCGCTGTCCCATTCCAGACCAAGCCCTCGCAGGGTCTCGAGCACCCCGCCGGTATCGGTATCGGCGTCGAACAGGGCGGTGACGATGACCTCGGGCCAGATGCGGATCTCGCCCGGGAGCGGCTCGAGCACGGGGCTGTCCTCGGCATCCGAGAGGGTGATGGACTGCGCGCCGGCAGCGAGCAGACCGTCCTCGAGTGCCTCGGACTGTTCGGCACGGCAGTGCAGTTTGAGCTGGCGCCAGGGCATGAGGAGGCGGTCAGCGTGGCGGCAGGTGGCCGTACCCTCCCGACCGGGAGGGTGCACGGTGCCGGTGGGTTCGGCCCGACGCGCAGGGGGGGGTGAAGGGGTAGCGCGTGTCCGCGAATGCCATCCCGGCGCTCACTCAGCCGATGCCCAGTTTCTTCTCGAGATAGTGGATGTCGGTTCCGCCTCGCTGGAAGGCGGCATCGGCCATGATGTCGCGCTGCAGCTCGATGTTGGTACGGATGCCGTCGATGACGATCTCCGACAGGGCACCACGCATGCGCGCGATGGCGGTGGCGCGATCCTCGCCCCAGGCGATGAGCTTGCCGATCATGGAATCGTAATGCGGTGGCACCGTGTAGCCGTTGTAGATGTGCGAATCGACGCGGATGCCGGGTCCGCCCGGTGCGTGATACTGGCTGATGTGGCCCGGGCAGGGCAGGAAGGTGCGGGCATCCTCGGCATTGATGCGGCACTCGACGGCATGCCCGCGCAGCACGATGTCTTCCTGGCGGTAGGACAGCGGGAGGCCGGCGGCAATGCGCAGCTGCTCCTTGACGATGTCCACGCCGGTGACCATCTCGGTGACCGGATGCTCCACCTGCACCCGGGTGTTCATCTCGATGAAATAGAACTCGCCGTTCTCGTACAGGAATTCGAAGGTGCCGGCGCCCCGATAACCGATCTCGCGGCAGGCATTGGCCACCACCTCGCCCATGCGTTCGCGCTGTTCCTCGGTCACGCCCGGGGCCGGGGCCTCCTCGACCACCTTCTGGTGACGGCGCTGCATGGAGCAGTCACGCTCTCCGAGGTGGATGACATTGCCGTGCTCGTCGGCCAGTACCTGGAATTCGATATGGCGCGGGGTTTCGAGGTACTTTTCCATGTAGACCTCGTCGTTGCCGAAGGCCGCGGCCGCCTCGCTGCGGGTCATCTGCACGGCATTGAGCAGGGCCGCCTCGGAATGCACCACGCGCATGCCACGTCCGCCACCGCCGCCGGAGGCCTTGATGATGACCGGGTAGCCAATCTCGCGGGCCAGGCGAATGGTGCGGTCGCCATCCTCGTCCAGCGGCCCTCCGGAGCCGGGAACGGTGGGCACGCCGGCCTTCTTCATGGCCTCGATGGCCGTGATCTTGTCGCCCATCAGGCGGATGGTCTCGGCACGCGGGCCGATGAAGATGAAACCGCTGTTCTCCACCCGCTCGGCAAAGTCGGCATTCTCCGACAGGAAACCGTAACCGGGATGGATGGCCACGGCATCGGTCACCTCGGCGGCGCTGATGATGGCGGGAATGCTCAGATAGCTCTCGGTCGAGGGGGGTGGTCCGATGCAGACCGACTCGTCGGCCAGGCGCACGTGTTTCAGGTCGCGGTCGGCCTCGGAGTGCACGGCCACGGTCTTGATGCCCAGTTCGCGACAGGCGCGCAGGATACGCAGGGCGATCTCGCCGCGGTTGGCGATGAGTACCTTGTCCAGCTTCATCATGGCTCTAGCCGATCACGAACAGGGGTTGGCCGTACTCCACGGGTTGGCCGTTCTCGACCAGGATGGCCTTGACCGTGCCGCTGACATCGGCCTCGATCTGGTTGAGCATCTTCATCGCCTCGATGATGCACAGGGTGTCGCCCTCGGAGACCGTGTCGCCCACCTCCACGAACGGCTTGGCGCCCGGTGAGGGCGCGCGGTAGAAGGTACCCACCATGGGCGAGGTCACCACATGGCCGGGCGGCAGGGTATCTTCGGCGGGGGCGGGTTCCTCGGCAGCAGCCGCGCTTTCCGTTGCGACCGGCGCTGCGGCAACCACGGGGGCTGCGGCCGCCACCGGGGCTGCGGGCGCGGTGCTGCTGTAGCGGCTGATACGCACCGATTCCTCGCCCTCGTGGATCTCGATTTCGGCAACGCCGGATTCCTCCAGCAGTTCGATGAGTTTCTTGATCTTGCGAATGTCCATGTCGATTCCCGTTGATTTCAGCGGTTGTTCTGGAGCAGGCGGTGCGCGGCCTCGAGGGCAAGCTCATAGCCGAGCGGCCCCAGGCCGATGATCACCCCCGCGGCGATATCGGACAGATACGAGTGATGGCGGAATGTCTCGCGCGCATGCACATTGGACAGGTGCACCTCGATGAAGGGGATGCCCGTCCCGAGCAGGGCATCGCGCAGGGCGATGCTGGTGTGCGTGAATGCGGCCGGGTTGATGAGGATGAAATCCGTGCCATCGTCGGCGGCCTGGTGGATACGCTCGACGAGTACATGCTCGGCATTGCCTTGCAGGTGCCCGAGCTCATGACCCAGCGTGCGGGCGTGGTCGGTCAGGGCGTCGACGATCTCCTCAAGACTGGCGGCACCGTAGTGTTCCGGCTCTCGGCTGCCGAGCAGATTCAGGTTGGGACCATTGAGGAGGAGGATTTTGGCCATTTTGCGGAGATTTCCCCTGAATCCAGCGTGAACAGGCAGCGATCATGCAAGAGTTGCTTCAAGTCGGGATTCTGGCTCAATCCGCAGGGTTTGTCCATAGAAAATTTGGCAAGATCAGGGAAGTTTGACGCAGTTCGCGCTTGAACGCCGACCAGTTCCCGGTTGCTTGGCCCGGACTTTCCTGCCTGTACGGTTTCTCAGCCCGGGCTTCCCCGCAGCAAGGGGGCAACCAGCGCGCGCAACTGCTCCGCATTCAGTGGACGGGCACGGGCATAACGGATACGTCCCTCGCGGTCGATGATGACGCTGTAGGGCAGGCCGCCCAGGCTGTTGCCATAGCGCCGGGCCACCTCGGCGGCATCGGCCTCGCCCTGCAGGATGGGATAGGGGATGCCGAGCCCGTCGACATAGTCGGCGACGGCATCATGCTGGTCGATGGCCACGCCAACCACTTCAAAGCCCCGGTCTCCCAGCTCCTTGCGTACCTGCATGAAGTCCGGTATCTCCTTCTGGCAGGGCGGGCACCAGGTCGCCCAGAAATTGAGCAGCACCACCTTGCCGTCCCATTCACCGATACCATGCTGCTGGCCGTCCAGGTCGGGCAGCGAAAAGTCGGGTCGCGGCCTGCCGATCACCGGGGCATTGACGGCCGGGTCGTCCAGTGCGGAGGCAGACGATTTCGATGTGTCGGTCAGGTCCATGGAGCGGATCCACAGCAGGGCCACCACCGCCATGATGGCGGCGACCAGCAGGGTGGCCTTCATTCCCAGGCTGCGCACGCCATCCTCGTCATGAGGTTCACTCATCTCCCTTGACTCCCTTGATCTGCTGCAGGTGCTTGACGAACTGCTCGGGGGGCATGTATCCGACCACCCGCAGGTTGCGCTGCTCGTTTCCGTTGCGGTCGAAGAACAGGATGGCCGGCGGGCCGATGAGGCCGAAGCGCTTGAGCAGGGCGCGGTCCTGTTCGTCATTGGGCGTGACATCGGCCTGCAACAGCAGCATGCCCTTGCTGGCCGCGATCACGCGCGGATCATGGAAGGTGTATTTTTCCATCTCCTTGCAGGAGACGCACCAGTCGGCATAGAAATCGAGCATGACCGGCTGACCGGCCTTGCGCGCCTCTTCAAGGGCGGCCTCCAGCCCCTGGATGCCCTTGATCCGGCGAAACTTCAGGGCCTGGTTCTCGGCAGGGGCGGCGCCAGGGGCGACTGCCGCGACCCGGGCCTGACGCAGGGGCTGGAGCAGGTCATGTCCGCCCCGTGCCGCGGCCACCAGATAGAAGGCGCCCCACAGCAGCAGGACCACACCCAGCCCCTTCCACAGCCGGTACCAGCCGGAGGCCCCCTCGCGGACAGGCTCCAGCGCACCCATGTAGACCGCCGAGACCACCAGCAGCACGCCCCAGAGGAGGAAGATGAGGTCGCCCGGCAGCACCCGCTCCAGCAGCCACAGGGCCACGCCCAGCATGAGCACGCCGAACACGGCCTTGACCGTGTCCATCCACGGGCCGGGCTTGGGCAGCAGGCTGCCGGCCGAGGTGCCCAGCAGCAGCAGCGGGGTGCCCATGCCCATGCTCAGGCTGAACAGGGCGGCCCCACCCAGCACCGGATCGCCGGTCTGGCCAATGTAGATGAGTGCACCCATCAGGGGCGCGGTCACGCAGGGGCCGACGATGAGCGCGGAGAGGAAGCCCATGATGGCCGCACCGGTGAGGCTGCCGCCCTTCTGGTGGGCACTGGCCTCACTGAGCTTGCTCTGGATGCTGCTGGGCATCTGCAGCTCGAAGAAGCCGAACATGGACAGGGCCAGCAGCACGAAGATGCCGGCAAATACGCCGAGCACCCACGGGTTCTGGAACCAGGCCTGCAGGTTGGCCCCGAACAGGCCGGCCAGGACGCCGGCAATGGTGTAGGTGAGGGCCATGGCCAGCACATAGGCCAGCGAGAGGGCAAAGGCCCGTCCGGTGGAGAGTTTTTGGCCCTGGCCCACGATGATGCCGGAGAGAATGGGCATCATCGGCAGCACGCAGGGCGTGAAGGTGAGCAGCAGGCCCAGGCCGAAGAAGATCAGCAGCGTGACCAGGGTGTTGCCGGAGGCCAGCTCCCGGGCCAGCCGGTCCTGCTCGGAGAGGTTCCCGGTGTCCTCGGTGGCAGATGCGGGTGTTGCGGCGGGGGCGGAAGGCGCCGTGCCCTGTGTGCCCGCTCGAGCGGTTTCGGCCGCTTCGATCAGTTCCTGCTCGACGGCATCAGGCTTGCCGAGGCGCTGGGCCAGACTGAAGGCAATCTCCTTGCGTACCGGCGGGTAGCAGACGCCACGGGGTTCGTTGCAGCCCTGGTATTCGGCTACCAGCGTAATGCGGTCGCTGGCGTCGGGATCGCGGATCAGCGGCAGGTCGATGTCCAGTTCATGGACATAGACCGGCGTATCGCCGAACAGCTCGTCATGTTTGGTCTTGGCCGGCGGCAGGTTGATCGGGCCCAGGCGGTTGCCCGGGCTGTCCCTGAGCGAGAAGCGCAGCTTGTCACGGTAGAGGTAGTAGCCGGGGGCGATGTCCCAGTGCGCGCGCAATCGGTCTTCGGCCGCGACCTCGAGGGAAAAGACGAAGGCCTGATCCGGCGGCAGCAGTTCGTCGTCACTGCCCGCAACCTGGCTGGCCAGGGACTTGAGCGCCGCCAGCGGGCCGGCGCTTTCGCCCGGGCCTTGCGCACCGGCCCCGGCCGGAACCTTCAGCGTCACGTCATAGGGTTCCGGCGGGTAGCACACGCCGACCTTTTCGTTGCAGCCCTGGGCGATGAACTTGAAGTGGACTTCCTGGCCGGGCTCGAGTGTTCCCTTCAGGGGAAGCCCGATGGTCACCTGCTTGTGGAAGACCTGGATCTTGCCGAAGAACTCGTCGTTCTTGGTGTCTCCCGGTGGCATGTCCGGGGTGCCGATCTCCACAACGGGTGTCTTCGACTCGAAGTGGAAATTCTTGCGATAGAGATAATAGTCGTCGGCGATCTTCCAGGTGGCCTCGACCCGGTCGGGGGCCGTCATCCTCGCCTCCAGGGCGAAGGCCTGTTTGGGCGGCAGCAATTCGTCCTCGGCGTGGGCGGCAGCCCAGGCGGCGAGGCCCAGAAGGAGGAGGGTCAGGCTCTGCAGGATGTGTTTCATTGTTGTGTGCTCTCGTCGATCCAGTTCAGGTAGGCGGAAAGACCGCCGGTAATTGGAGTGACAATCAGCTCCGGAAGTTCATAAGGATGCAGCGCACGCAGTTTCTGTTCCACTGCGGGGTAGCATTCCGCGCGGGTCTTGATGAAAAGCTGATGCTCGGTCCCCTCCTCCATTTGCCCCTTCCATCGGTAGAGCGAGGTCATGCGGGGCAGGATGTTGATGCAGGCGGCCAGGCGCGCCTCGAGCAGGGCCTCGGCCAGCTGGCGGGCGGTCTGTTCGTCGGGGGCCGTGGTCAGTACGAGTATTGCCTGGCTCATGATGCCGAGTGTACGCCGATTCAGGGTTGGGGCAACTGCAGCCGCAGCGGAGTGCCGGCAGGAGGGAGGTCGGTGGAGGCAGGCAGGCCGATGGCAACGCGCCAGTGGCCGTTGCCCATGGCCTCCAGTGTATCCACCTGCCCCTGGATGCGCTGACGGCCGGCAATCAGCACCACCTGCTGACCCGGCACGAGGCGTGCGGCCTGATCCGCCGTGAGGCGGGCATGGGCCATGCGCCGGTCGTTGCGCTCCAGCACCAGCAGGGGAGTGATGCGTTCCACCGACAGGACCTCCTGCCCCGGTACTGCCTGCACGGCGGCAATCCGGCCGGCCACCGGGGCCTGCAGGCAACGGCCCTGCAGGTAGCGTTCGGCCGCAGCCAGTTCCAGCCGTGCCCGATCGAGCAGGGCCTGTGCGCGGGCGGTCTCGATGCGGGCCAGTTGCAGGTCGTGTTCGGCCAGCAGGGTCTGGTCGTACATTTCCTGCTGGCGGTCGAGTTCGCGCTGCGCCTCCGCGAGCTGCTGCCTGCGCCAGTCGAGCAGGCGCCGCGCCGCCGTTATCCGTGCCCGGGCAACGGCACGATCGAGGCACAGCAGCGTGGTGCCGGCCTTTACCGCGTCTCCGACCCGGACATGCACCTGTTCCACGCGGCCGGAACCCGGCAGCCCCAGGGGCAGCCGGGCGCCGGGGCCGAGGATCGCCTCGACTTCGGCCGCACCGGCGGGCGGGGCAAGCAGCAGGATCAGGGGAACTATCCAGGCGGGGTACTTCATGGCGTGTCTTCCTGTGGTGTGGTCTCCGGCACGGGGGTGCCTGCCGGGGCGAACGGGATCCGTCCGGTCAGCAGATCGAGCGTTGCCCAGGCCAGGGCCAGCTGGTAATCGGTGCGTCGGCTGAGCAGTCGCGCCTCGCTCTGGGCGACCATGGCATCACCGAGATCGGTCGTCAGTTCCTGCTCGTAGCGGATGCGGCTGCGGTCGAGGTAGAGGTCTCGATAGTCCGTGTTGGTGGCGGCCAGTTCGCGACGGCTGTTGAGCGTCTGCACCTGCTGCCAGGCTTCGAGCAGTTGCTCGCGCAGGCTGTATTCCTTCTCCTTCAGGCGTGCCTGGGTCTCCCGCAGCCGGGCCCAGGCGGTGGCCTCCTCGGCCCGGGTGCGCTCGCCCACATAGAGCGGTATGTCGATGGCGAGCGAGGCGCTGAAGGGGTCGCGCGAGCCGAACGAGCGCTGGTAGTGGGTGGCCTCGACGCGCCCGCTGATGACCGGGTTGTCGCTGGCCCGGGCCGCCTCCAGTGCCTTGCCGGCTGCCGCCAGTTCCTCGCGCAGGGCCACGAGCTCCGGGTTGTGTGCCAGGGCCTGCTCCAGCAGTTGCGGATAGTCGGGCAGCGTTCGGTCGAGGTCGAGTTCGGGCGGAACCAGCTCGTCCGGGAGATCATCCGGCCGCCCAAGCAGCAGGGCCAGCCGCTGCCGCGCCAGCCGCTGGCGCGCCTCGGCGGCCTGGCGCCGGTCCCGCACCTCCTGGTAGCGGGTCTCGATCTGCAGCAGGTCGATGTCGGAGAGCTGTCCCAGGCGATTGCGCTCCCGGGCCTTGTCGAGACGCACATAGACGATGGCCATGTCCTCGTTCTCGCGTGCGAACTCGAGGTCGGCGAGCAGTACATCGAAGAAGCGGCGCATCACCTCGAGCCGCAGTCTGCGGCGCGCGAGCTCGAGCAGCGCCTTGCGCCCCGCCGCGCTCAGGCGCGCCGCCTCGATGCTGTTGCGGGTCTGGCCAAAATCGTAGAGCCGCTTGTCGATGATCAGCCCGGCGCGGCTGTCGTCGTGGTCCTGCGGGGCAATCGTGGGCGGCTCGACCCAGCGGGCATCCAGCAGGGCCCGTATCTCCAGATCGTCACTGCCGTTGGCCCGCAGCAGACGGGCGTTGGCGGCCTCGAGTTCGGCCTGCGAGCGTGCCACCAGCGGGTGGCTGGAGTCGGCAAGCTGCAGGGCCTGTTCCAGGGTCAGGGGCTGCGGCAGGGCGGCTGCCGGCAGGGAGGTCGGAAGGAGCAGGCTGCCCAGGGCTGCCAGGAGGAAAGCGCGGAGCCTCATCGCTTTTGCCGGGCTTCCCTGCGTTTCATGCGCTTGTAGCGGGTGAAGGGCATCTCCTTGTAGTGCTTGCCGGCCACGTATTCACCCATCCACATGAACTCCTGGGGGCCAGAGGTTGCCCCCGTGTAACGGAAGACCCGGTTGCCGTCGAGATCGAAAAAGGCAAAGACCGGGGTGGCGCGCACCCGGTTCTCGCGAAAGGCAAAGTCCTTGGCCTTCATGGTCCGGCCCTTGAAGTCGGTAATCTCGGTGTCACCCTCGATATCGACGCTGAAAATGCGAAAGTGCCTGCGGTACCAGTCCTGCACTTCCGGACGGTTGAGCACGGTCTGCTTCATGCGATGGCAGAACGGGCACTCGTCCATCTCGAAAAAGATGAGAATGCCGTCCTTGCCTTCCTCGCGTGCGGTTTCGAGTTCTTCCTGGAAGTCGCCGAAGGTGTCCTGGAAGAAGTACTTGTAGGGGTCACGCGTCTCGCCCGCCTGCAGGGGCAACCAGCAGGCCAGAAGAATCAGGGTAACGGGTATGCGCAGCCACTTCATCATGTCGTTCGACTCCGGTGGTGGTCGTGGCCCTGGCAGATGATATGATTGTTCTGGTCGGTTCATGATAGGGCAAAGCACCCATCCCTTCCAGCCGCGAACCTGCGCCGCCCTGCGTGGTCCAAGCATCTGTATCCGCAACTGTTCAAGGAATTTCATGCCCCTGCTTTATCTCGCTTTTCTTCTGGTTCCCCTGATCGAGATCTATGTGCTGATCCAGGTGGGTTCGGTCATTGGTGCGTTGCCCACCGTCATCCTGGTGGTGCTGACGGCCGTCATCGGCGTCACCCTGCTGCGCCGTCAGGGGCTGCGTACCTGGATGCGTGCCCAGGAACAGCTCGCCCGGGGCATGATGCCTGCTGCCGAATTGCTCGAGGGCATGATGCTGATGCTGGCCGGGGCCTTCCTGCTCACGCCTGGCTTCGTCACCGATACCCTCGGCTTCCTGTTGCTGGTGCCGGCCGTGCGCCGGCTGCTCATTCAGCGGATGATGACTTCCGGTCGCTGGCAGACCGGGGCTGGCAGCTTCCGGGACGATGCCGGAACACCTCCCTTCACAGGCGGTGGACAGGGGCGTGTCATCGAGGGTGAATTCAGCCGCTGCGACGACGATCGGCAAGCAGATGACGCAGCCAGGCGACACGACGGCGATTGACCCCGAAATCGTGCCGCCCGAGGCGAGCGGCGGAGCGGACATGGATGACGCCGGCCGCGGCATCGAGCCGCAGTTCCAGATCGTCGACGAAGCCGAACAGACGGCTTTCGCATTCGGCATGGAGGTATTCCGCCGTCTGCAGCCGGATGCGGATCCGGGGCGTGGCGGCCAGGCGATCGGCCAGCCGGGCCAGGGTCTCGTGCGGATTGCTGCCAGCCGGCAACGGGGGTACGTGCCCCGGGGCTTCGGGCTCTTCGCTGCACACGCAGTTGCCGGCGTGCGGGCAGGGCGGCAGGCGGGCCGGCACGGCGTCCATCCGTTCCGGCATCGGGCCGCGAAACAGGGCGCGCAGGCGGCCAATCAAGGCAGCAGCCCCTCCAGGGTGCGCTTCAGCATGGTGCAGTCCACGGGCTGTTCCAGGATGGCGGCCACCGGATAGAGGGTGGCAAGCTGCTCTGCCCACTTGCGCTCGCCCTTGTCCACCATGACGACCGTGCGCGCCTGCGGGGCCTTGCTGCGCAGGGTTGCGAGCAGGGTGTCCAGGTTGCCGAGATTGACCCCGGCATAGTTGTTTCCATAGCCGTAGAAGAATTCGGCCACCACCAGATCGGGTGGCCGGCGCTTGACCGCGGCGATGGCCTTGCGAATGGAGGTCACGGTTTCCGTATCCAGTCCCAGGGTACGGTATGCCGTCCCGCAATCCGGGTGGGTGGGGGACTCGACCACGGAGAGCAGGCCGGGCATCAGTCGGCCAGCCTCCAGCGCAGGGTCTCCCCGGCCCGCATGGGCACCACCTCGTGTTCGCCCAGGGGCAGCGTTTCCGGCAGGGTCCATTCCTCGCGCAGCAGCCGGATGCGTTCTTCGTTGACCGGCAGGCCGTAAAAGCGTGGGCCATTGATGCTGGCAAAGGCCTCCAGCCGGTCGAGGGCGCCGGCATCCTCGAACACCTCGGCATACAGCTCCAGGGCGGCCGGAGCGGAATACATGCCGGCACAGCCGCAGGACGTTTCCTTGTGTTCGCGGCGATGGGGGGCGCTGTCGGTGCCGAGGAAGAAGCGCGGGTTGTCCGAGGTGGCAGCGGCCACCAGCGCCTCGCGGTGGCGCTCGCGCTTGAGAACCGGCAGGCAGTAGTAATGGGGCCGGATGCCGCCGGCGAGGATGGCATTGCGGTTGTACAGCAGGTGCTGGGGGGTGATGGTGGCGGCAATGCGGGCCCCGCCCTCGCGCACATAGTCGGCTGCATCGCGGGTGGTGATGTGCTCGAAGACGATGCGCAGTTCGGGGAAGTCGCGGCGCAGGGGCTCCAGCACCCGTTCGATGAAGCGTGCCTCGCGATCGAAGATGTCCACCTCGGGATCGGTCACCTCCCCATGCACCAGGAATGGCAGATCCAAGGCCTGCATGGCCTCGAGTACCCCGTACACGCGCGCAATGTCGGTGACGCCGGCATCCGAATGGGTAGTGGCTCCGGCCGGATACATCTTTACCGCGTGCACGAAACCGGATTCCTTCGCCCTGTGGATCTCCTCGGGCGGGGTGTTGTCGGTGAGATACAGGGTCATCAGCGGTTCGAAGCGCAACCCTTCCGGAACGGCGGCCAGGATGCGTTTGCGGTAGTCTGCGGCCTGGGCCACGGTGGTCACCGGCGGGCGCAGATTGGGCATCACGATGGCGCGGGCAAAGCGCCGTGCGGTGGGGGGTACCACGTGCTCGAGTACCGCGCCGTCGCGCAGATGCAGGTGCCAGTCGTCGGGGCGAATGAGTTCGATCATCATTGTGCAGGGCCTCGTTTCATGCCCGCACTGTGGCACAGGGCAGGGGGGTGTTCAAGGCATGCGGGCGCTGTTCCGGCCCGGGTCCGGAATGGTGAAAAATTATTCTCGTTCTGTAACGCTCTGTTTTTTATGCAAGTATTTTTTTGGTGCGCAAAATCGGGGCATTTTTCTTGACCTTGGAAGGGGCTTGGCCTACAGTGCCGGGAATTCAATTCGGCCATGAGGCACAGGACTATGGCAACCGACATCAGCCAGGTGGTCAACGACCCCGATCCGACCGAAACCGAGGAATGGCTGGAGGCGCTCAAGGCGGTCATCCAGCACGAGGGGCCGGAACGCGCCCACTATATCCTCGAACAGCTCATCGACGAGGCACGCCGTTCCGGCGTCAATCTGCCTTATGCGGCCACCACTGCCTACGTCAATACCATTCCCCCGCACCTGGAGCCGCCGCTGCCCGGCGACCCCACGCTGGAGCAGCGCATTCGCGCCATCATCCGCTGGAATGCGGTGGCCATGGTGGTCAAGGCCAACCGCAAGAGCAGCGAGCTGGGCGGGCACATTGCCACCTTTGCCTCCATTGCCACGCTGTATGATGTCGGCTTCAATCACTTCTGGCGCGCCCCCACGCACGAGCATGGCGGCGATCTGGTCTACTTCCAGGGGCATTCCTCGCCCGGCATCTATGCCCGGGCCTATGTAGAAGGGCGCCTGACCGAGGAGCAGCTCGACAACTTCCGTCAGGAGGTGGACGGCAAGGGGCTGCCCTCGTATCCGCACCCCCGCCTGATGCCGGACTTCTGGCAGTTCCCCACCGTGTCCATGGGGCTGGGGCCGATCCAGTCCATCTATCAGGCGCGCTTCATGAAGTACATGGAGCATCGCGGTCTGGCCAAGACCGAGGGCCGCAAGGTGTGGTGCTTCATCGGCGATGGAGAGACCGACGAGCCGGAGACCCTGGGCGCCATCACCCGGGCCGGCAACGAACAGCTCGACAACCTCATCTGGGTGGTGAACTGCAATCTGCAGCGGCTCGACGGGCCGGTGCGTGGCAACAGCAAGATCATCCAGGAACTGGAAGGCATCTTCCGTGGTGCCGGCTGGAACGTCATCAAGGTGATCTGGGGCTCCTACTGGGATCCCCTGCTGGCCCGGGATCACAAGGGCCTGCTGCGCAAGCGCATGATGGAGGCCGTGGACGGGGACTACCAGAACTACAAGTCCAAGGATGGCGCCTATGTGCGCGAGCACTTCTTCGGCAAGTATCCGGAACTCAAGGAAATGGTGGCCAACATGTCGGATGCCGACATCTGGCGCCTGAACCGCGGCGGGCATGATCCGCACAAGGTGTATGCCGCCTATGATGCGGCCATGAAGCATCGTGGCCAGCCCACCGTGATCCTGGCCAAGACGGTCAAGGGCTACGGTCTCGGTGCTGCCGGCGGCGAGGCGCAGATGGGCGCGCACCAGAAAAAGAAGATCGATGACGAGGCCCTGCTGGCCTTCCGCAACCGCTTCAACATTCCCCTGTCCGACGAGGACGTGAAGCAGCTCCGGTACTACCGGCCGGCGGAAGACAGCCCGGAGATGAAGTATCTGCGCGAACGGCGCGAGGCGCTCGGTGGTTATGTCCCGGTGCGCAAGAATCTGGCCGCGCCGCTGGAGGTCCCCGAGCTCTCCGCCTTCCAGCCGCTGCTGGAGGGTTCGGGCGAGCGCGAGATGTCCACCACCATGGCCTTCGTGCGGCTGCTCACCATCCTTACCCGCGACAAGAAGATCGGCAAGTACATCGTGCCCATCGTGCCGGACGAGGCAAGAACCTTCGGCATGGAGGGCATGTTCCGGCAGCTCGGCATCTACAGCGCCGTGGGGCAGCTCTATGTACCGCAGGACAAGGATCAGGTGATGTTCTACAAGGAGGATCGCTCCGGTCAGATCCTCGAGGAAGGCATCAACGAGGCCGGGGCGTTCTCGTCCTGGATTGCGGCCGGTACCGCCTACAGCAATCATGGCGTCAACATGGTGCCGTTCTACATCTTCTATTCCATGTTCGGCTTCCAGCGCATCGGCGATCTGGCCTGGCTGGCCGGCGACATCCAGGCGCGCGGCTTCCTGCTCGGTGCCACTGCGGGCCGTACCACGCTGGCCGGCGAGGGCCTGCAGCACGACGACGGTCACAGCCATATCCTGGCCAGCACCATCCCGAGCTGCATCAGCTACGATCCGACCTTCGCCTACGAGCTGGCGGTCATCGTGCAGGAAGGCATGCGCCGCATGTACCGGGAGCAGGAAAACATCTTCTACTACATCACGGTGATGAACGAGAACTACCCCCAGCCGGCCATGCCGAAGGGGGCGGAGAAGGGCATCATCAAGGGCATGTACCTGTTCCGTGCCGGCGGCAAGAAGAAGCGCAAGGTCCAGCTCATGGGTTCCGGCACCATCCTGCGCGAGGTCATTGCCGCCGCCGGCCTGCTGGCCGAGGACTGGGCCGTGGACGCCGATATCTGGAGCGTGCCGAGCTTTACCGAGCTGCGCCGCGAGGCGCTCTCCATCGACCGCTGGAATCGCCTGCATCCGCTGGAGGATGCCCGGGTGCCCTATGTCACCCAGTGCCTCAAGGGGCGGCGGGGGCCGGCCATCGCCGCCACCGATTACATGAAGGCCTTCGCCGACCAGATCCGCGAGTGGGTGCCGATGCGCTACGAGGTGCTGGGCACCGACGGCTATGGGCGGTCCGACATGCGTGTCAACCTGCGCCGCCATTTCGAGGTCAATCGTTATCATGTGGTCGTCGCCGCGCTCAAGGCGCTGGCCGACGAGGGCAGCCTGCCCGCGGGCAAGGTGGACGAGGCCATCCGCAAGTACGGCATCGACACCGAGCGTCCCGATCCGCAGTTCCAGTGAGGGCCAGAGCATGAGCGTCAAGGAAATTCGTGTACCCGACATCGGCGATTTCAAGGATGTCGAGGTCATCGAGGTGCTGGTCTCTCCCGGCGACCGCATCCAGGCCGATGATTCGCTTGTCACGGTCGAGTCCGACAAGGCCTCGATGGAGATCCCGGCGCCGGAGGGCGGTGTGGTCAAGGAAGTGAAGGTTCAGGTCGGGGATCGTATCAACGAGGGCGATCTGATCCTGCTGCTGGAGCCGGCCGATACCGGTGCCGAGGCAGAAACCGAGACTGCGGAAGCCAGGCCCGAATCATCGCCAGACGCCGGCTCCGTGGCGGAAACGGCGGCCCCGGCACCGCAGCCGGTGCCGGAAAGGGCCCCGGATGCCCCCATTCCCGAGATCCCCAAGCCGGCACCGCCACCGGCGGGGTCGGTGGACGAGGAGGGCTTCCGCCTGGCTCATGCCAGCCCGGCCGTGCGCCGTTTTGCCCGCGAGCTGGGGGTGGACCTCGCCCGCGTCCAGGGCAGCGGACCCAAGGGGCGCATCCTCAAGGAGGATGTACAACAGTTCGTCAAGCAGGCGTTGTCGAGCGGAGTGGCTCCGGCGTCTGCCGGCAGCACCGGCGCGCCGCTTGGCGTGGCACCCATGCCCGAGATCGACTTCTCCCAGTTCGGAGAGATCGAGACGCAAAAACTCACCCGCATCAACCGCCTCACCGGCGAGTTCCTGCATCGCAACTGGGTGCATATTCCACATGTCACCCAGTTCGACGAGGCCGATATCACCGAGCTGGAGGCGTTCCGCAAGCAGCTCAACGCGGAATACAGCGAGCAGGGCGTCAAGATCACCCCGCTGGCCTTCATCATGAAGGCCGTGGTGGCGGCGCTGAAGCGTCACCCGCGCTTCAACAGCTCCCTGGCGCCCAGCGGCGAGGAGCTGATCCTGAAGAAGTACTTCCACATCGGGGTGGCGGTGGATACGCCCGATGGCCTGGTGGTGCCGGTGATCCGTGATGTCGACCAGAAGAGCATCATCGAGCTTTCCACCGAGTTGCGCGAACTGGCCGGCAAGGCACGCAAGGGCCAGCTCGGGCCGGCCGACATGAGTGGAGGCTGTTTCACCATTTCCAGTCTTGGTGGCATTGGCGGCACGGCCTTCACACCCATCGTCAATGCGCCGGAAGTGGCCATTCTTGGCGTCTCGCGTTCGGAAACGAAGCCGGTGTGGAACGGCAGCGAATTCGTGCCACGGCTGATGCTTCCGCTCTCGCTGTCCTATGATCATCGTGTGATCGACGGCGCCGACGGTGCCCGCTTCACCACCACGCTGCGCGAGCTGCTCTCCGACATCCGGCGTCTGCTTGTCTAGCGGTACCATCGCGAGGGATTGAACATGAGCGAGATCAGAGAGGTCCATGTACCGGACATTGGCGACTTCAAGGAAGTCGAGGTCATCGAGGTCCTGGTGAATCCCGGCGATACCGTGGCCGAGGAGGATTCGCTGATTACCGTCGAGTCCGACAAGGCCTCGATGGAGATCCCCTCGCCGGTGTCGGGAACGGTACGCGAGGTGCTGGTGTCGGTCGGCGACAAGGTGGCCGAGGGCACGCCCATTGCCCGCATCGAAACCGGTGCCGAAGCGACCGTCCCTGCCGAGGCCAAAGACAGCGAGGCGGTTACTGAAACGCCACGGTCGGAATCCACGCAGGCAGCCGCTCCGGAAGCGGCTCCGGTCCCGGGTGGGGAGGCCGACCTCCATGCCGAGGTGCTGGTGCTCGGTTCCGGGCCCGGTGGCTACACCGCAGCCTTCCGCGCTGCCGATCTCGGCAAGCAGGTGGTCATGGTGGAGCGCTATCCGGTCATCGGCGGGGTATGCCTCAACGTGGGCTGCATCCCCTCCAAGGCCCTGCTGCACACCGCACAGATCATCAACGAGGCCGCCGAGATGGCCGAGCATGGCGTGACCTTCGGCAAGCCGAAGATCGACATCGACAAGCTGCGTGGCTTCAAGGAATCGGTCATCGGCAAGCTGACCGGCGGGCTGGCCCAGCTCGCCCGCCAGCGCAAGGTCAAGATCGTCACCGGTTATGGCCGCTTCACTTCGCCGCATACGCTCGCCGTGGAAGGTCCGGAGGGCACGCAGACCATCTCCTTCGATCATGCCATCATCGCGGCCGGCTCCCGTGTGACCAAGCTCCCCTTCATCCCGTGGGACGACCCGCGGGTGATGGATTCCACCGATGCCCTCGAACTGCAGGAGATTCCGAAGCGCCTGCTGGTGGTCGGCGGCGGCATCATTGGTCTGGAGATGGGCACCGTCTACGATGCGCTCGGCAGCAAGGTCACCGTGGTGGAACTCTCCGGTGGTCTCATTCCAGGTGCAGACCGTGACCTTGTGCGGCCGTTGGAGCGACGCCTTAAAGGGCGGTTCGAAAACATCTTCCTGAACACGAAGGTCACCGCCATCGAGCCGCAGAAAAAGGGCCTCAAGTGCAGCTTCGAGGGCAAGGGTGCACCCGAACACGATGTGTTCGACCGGGTGCTGGTGGCCATTGGGCGGCAGCCAAACGGCGGCCTTATCGATGCCGACAAGGCCGGCGTGGCGGTGGACGAGCGCGGATTCATCGCGGTGGATCGCCAGCAGCGCACCAATGTGCCGCACATCTTTGCCATCGGCGACATCGTGGGTCAGCCCATGCTGGCGCACAAGGCCACCTACGAGGCCTTCATCGCTGCCGAGGTCATTGCCGGCATGAAATCGTACAACGACGCACGGGCCATCCCCTCCGTGGCCTATACCGACCCGGAAGTGGCCTGGATGGGCACGACCGAGGAGCAGGCAAAGGCGGAAGGCATCAGGTACGAAAAGGGCGTCTTTCCCTGGGCGGCATCGGGTCGTTCCCTCTCGCTCGGTCGCAGTGAGGGCATGACCAAGGTCCTGTTCGGCGAGGACGGGCGCATCATCGGTGCCGGCATGGTGGGACCCAATGCCGGGGAGCTGATTGCCGAGGCCGTCCTGGCCCTGGAAATGGGTGCCGAGGCCGAGGACATCGGGCTTACCATCCATCCCCACCCGACCCTCTCGGAGACCTTCAAGTTCGCTGCCGAGGTGGCCGAAGGGGTGTGCACCGACATCTACGCACCGAAGAAGCACTGAGTCAGTCGGGGGGCAAAAGCAAAGGCCGATGCATCGCTGCATCGGCCTTTTCCATCCTTCTCCGGCAGTCCCTGCTCCCCCTTCCGACCCCCGTCCTGGGATGAGGGGCATCCTTGCCGTCATCCTGACGCCGCGGATTCCTTCCGCTGTCCTCTATGTCATCCGCTGACGGTTCCAATTAAAGACGACAAGCGCCTTCGTGTCTGTCGTCATATCGGGTGAGATGCTGTCGGATAATTTCGACAGTGGCGGCTTGATGCCGCGCCTGGCCCTGTGCCAGAGTGCCGGGAGGAACTTTTCTGGAGCAAGCCATGGCTGACACCCCGGAAGCGGCCCTGCAGACCCTGCCCGAAGCGCTGGCCCGGCCGGTACGACTGGCCCTTCAGGACCTGCAGTGGAGCGAAGGGCTGCCCCTGCCGAATGATCTGGCCCGGGTATGGGCGCTGAGTACGTTCGTGCGCCAGTCCTGCCTGCGTGCGCCGGAGCTGCTGGAGGACCTGATACGGGAGGGGCGCCTGGAAAAGCCCGCCACTGCAGAAGACTATGGGCAGGCGTGTCGATCCCTGCTCGAGGCCCATGCCGACGACGATAAAGCCATGATGGCCGCGCTGCGCTACCTGCGCAGACGCGAGATGGTGCGCATTGCCTGGCGCGATCTGAGCGGACAGGCCACGCTCGAGGAAACGTTGCGTGAAACGAGCTGGCTGGCGGATGCCTGTATCGAAGCAGCCGAGCAATGGAGTCGTGCGGTACTGGTGTCGCGGCATGGCGTGCCGCGTGATGCCGAAGGCGCAGAACAGCGTCTCGTGGTGCTGGGCATGGGCAAGCTCGGCGGCGAAGAACTCAATTTCTCGTCCGACATCGATCTCATCATGGCCTATCCTGCACCGGGCGAAACCGACGGGCAGCGGCCGCTGGACAATCAGCAGTTCTTCACCCGCCAGGGCCAGTTGCTGATCCGCCTGCTGAACGAACCTACCGCCGAAGGCTTCGTGTTCAGGGTCGACATGCGGCTGCGTCCGTTTGGCGACAGCGGGCCGCTGGTCCAGCATTTCGAAGCCATGGAGAGCTACTACCTGCAGCATGGCCGGGAGTGGGAGCGCTACGCCATGGTCAAGGCCCGGGTGGTGGCCGGAGATCGCAATCAGGGCGAGACGCTCCTGGAGACGCTTCGGCCCTTCGTTTTTCGTCGTTATCTCGACTATCACACCTTTCACGAACTGCGATCCCTGAAGGCCCAGATCGACCTGCAGGCACGCCGCAAGGGCCGTGAGGATGACCTCAAGGTCGGGCCCGGGGGGATCCGCGAGATCGAGTTCATTGTCCAGGCCTTCCAGATTCTTCGTGGCGGGCGCGAACCGAAGCTGCGCGAGCGCCACCTGCTGAGCGTGTTGCCGCGACTGGCCGAGCTTGAGATTCTGCCCCGGCAGACCGTCGAGGGGCTGGAGCATGCCTATCGCTTCCTGCGTGCAGCCGAGAATCATGTGCAGATGCTGGCCGATGAACAGCGCCACAGCCTGCCTCCGCCAGGGGAGGACCGGCTGCGCGTGGCCCTGGCGCAGGGCTTCGATGACGAGGCCGCCTTCACGGCGGAGCTGGAGCGGGTCCGCGGATTCGTGCGGGAACGGTTTGCCGAGGTGTTCGGTGGTGCCCGGGAAGAGGGGGGGGATGACGAATCCGGGGCCCGGGTGCTGGCCCTGCTCGACGGCGAGCTGGACGAGGACGAGCTGGGGCGATGGCTGGAGGAAAGCGGTTATCCACAGCCGGGAGAGGTCGCGGGCCGGGTTCTTGCCCTGGCACGCAGCAGCAGGCTCAAGGTGCTGGGGCGCAACGGACGCCGTCACCTGACGCGATTGTTGCCAACCCTGCTGAAAGAGGCCGCCTCGCAGG
>RFHG01000147.1 GCA_003696465.1 Gammaproteobacteria bacterium
CGTGACCACGCCCCCGGATGCGGACTACCCGTTCCGGGCCGTGCAGGGGGCCGCGGTGAGCGAGATCCCGGTCGGTCCGATTCATGCCGGCATCATCGAGCCGGGTCATTTCCGTTTCCAGGTGGTGGGCGAGGAGGTGCTGCGGCTCGAGGAGCGGCTCGGTTATGTGCACAAGGGCATCGAAAAGCTTGCCGAGGGGCGGGATGTCTCCGGCCTGTTGCGTCTCGCCGGACGGGTATCCGGCGACAGCACGGTGGCGCATGCCTGGGCGGCCGCGCAGGCTTGCGAGCGTGCCCTGTCCATCGAGGTGCCACGGCGGGCGCTGCTGCTGCGCGCCCTGGCCTGCGAACGGGAACGGATTGCCAATCATCTGGGTGATGTCGGGGCGATCTGCAACGACGTTGGCTTTGCCTTTGCCCACATGCAGTTCGGCCGCCTGCGCGAACAGTGGCTGCGGCGCAACGCGGAGGCCTTCGGACACCGCCTGATGATGGACTGGGTGGTGCCGGGCGGGGTGGCCGGGGATCTGGATGCGGGCCTGCTTCAGCCCATGCGCGAGGATCAGGCGCAACTGGCCGATGAACTCGGGCGGCTGGAGCGGATCCTGCTGGACAATGCCTCGCTGGATGACCGGCTGGTGGGTACGGGGCGGCTCTCGCGGGGCGATGCCGAAGCCCTGGGCTGTCTGGGCTATGTCGGTCGTGCCAGCGGGTTGAGCGAGGATGTACGGCACGACCAGCCGTATCCGCCCTATGACGAGCTGCCACTGCGCGTCCCCGTGCGCGAGGAAGGTGATGTGGCTGCTCGTCTCTACCTGCGTATCGACGAGATGCGGGTGTCCCTGCGGCTGCTGCATGAGCTGCTCAACCGGCTGCAGCCGGGGCCGGTCAGGGTCGCATGCCCGCTTCCCGGGGACGAGGTCGAGGGGCTGGGCCGGGTCGAGGGCTGGCGCGGCGAGGTGCTGGCCTTTGTCCGGCTCGATGCCGGGGGCCGAGTGCTGCGCTATTTCCCCCGTGATCCCTCCTGGTTCAACTGGCCGGCCCTGGAGCGTCTGATACAGGACAATATCGTCCCCGACTTTCCGGTCTGCAACAAGTCGGTCAACGGTTCCTATTCGGGGGTGGA
>RFHG01000148.1 GCA_003696465.1 Gammaproteobacteria bacterium
CATGCCCTGGCAGCAGCCGCCGGCCTCGAACATCAGCGCATCCAGTTCACCAGCGATCTGCTGCCGGCAGATATCCTTGGCGTGAATGTCTATGACCGGGAGCGAGGGGAGTTTCGTTTCCATCCGGGCCCGATCTTCAGCCACCTGGTGCTGGCCGACGAGATCAACCGCGCCACACCCAAGACACAGAGCGCCCTGCTCGAGGCCATGGAGGAGCAGCAGGTCACCATCGAGGGAACCACCCATCGGCTGGCCGACCCGTTTTTCGTCATCGCCACGCGCAATCCGCTCGAGCAGGCCGGTACCTATCCCCTGCCGGAATCCCAGCTCGACCGCTTCATGCTGCAGCTCACCCTCGGCTACCCGGACCCGGAGACCGAACGCGCACTGCTGCTGGGTCGCGACCGCCGGGTGTTGCTCGAGCAGATGCAGCCGACCTGTGATGCCGCGACCATCCTCGCCATGCAGGATGCCGTGGCAGCGGTTCATGCCAGCGAGACGCTGGTGCGCTACCTGCAGGACATCGTGCAGTGGACCCGATCCGGGCGCTTCATCATGGGCCTCTCTCCACGGGCAGCGCTGGCGCTGCTGCGCGCGGCCAGGGCCTGGGCCTGGCTGGAAGGACGCGACATGGTGCTCCCGGAAGATATCCAGGCCGTGCTCGAACCCGCCATTGCCCATCGCCTGAGTCCGGCCGACGGCAGCCGCATCGAGCCATCGGCGCTGGCCGAGGAGATCATTGTCTCGGTGCCCCTGCCCTGATGCCGATCATGCGCCTTGCGGCCCTTTCCCCGCGCGAGGCCCTGGTGCAATGGGCCCTGCGCCGTTCTCCTCCTGCACGCGGCGCCATCGTCCTCGACCGGCGCCGCATCTACATCCTGCCGACCCGGTTCGGCACCCTGTACCTGGCCGTCTGCCTGCTGATGCTGCTGGCAGCCATGCATTACAGCAACAGCATGATCTTCCTGCTCACCTTTCTCCTCATCGGCCTGTTCACAAACGGCATGTGGCAAACCCATGGCCAGCTGCTGGGCCTGCGCATTGCCAGCCACGGGGCCCGACCCGTGCATGCCGGGCAGACCCTGCACCTGCAGCTGGAGCTGTCCAACGACAGCACTCAGCCACGTCCCGCGCTGCAGCTCGCGGCACGTGACCAGCCGGCCGTCTCCGTCGATCTGCCCGCCTCCTCAACGCTGCAGGCAAGCGTGCCGATCCGCACCCGGCAACGCGGTCTGCTGACTATCGACCGCCTGCGCATTTCCAGCCGGTTCCCGCTCGGCCTGTTCGAGGCCTGGAGCTGGTTTCGTTTCGATCAACGCCTGCTGGTCTACCCCGCCCCCATCCTGCGCCCGCTCCCCGGCCAGGGCCAGGGCGGACGGGACGGGCGCAGCAGTCCGGACACAGTCGCCGGAGACGAGGATTTCGACCGCCTGCGGGCATACCATCCGGGTGACCCGGCCAGCCGTATTGCCTGGAAGAGGAGCGCGGCCGATGGCGGTCTGCTGAGCAAGCAGTTCGAACAGCCCCGGCGGCGTACCCTGTGGCTGGACTGGGACGCGGCCCCCGCGACCGACCCGGAACAGAAGTTGTCGATTCTTGCCGGATGGGTGATCCAGGCCGACCGTGCCGGGCTGCGCTATGGACTGCGTTTGCCCGGGAAAACCCTGCCGCCGGGAACCGGCACACGGCATCGTCACCTCTGTCTGGAGGCACTGGCCCTGTATGGCCACGCGAACTGAGCAGCCCCGCCGCCAGGTCCTGCTCGGGCTGCTTGCCTGCCAGGCCCTGATCCTGCTGCCGCATGCCCTGCATCTGCCCTTCTGGGCGCTGGCAGTTGCCCTGCTGGCCATGGCCTGGGCCGGTCTGGCCATTTGGCGGGGCCACCGACTCCCGCATGGGGTCATACGCCTGCTGCTGGTGGTCGCCGGTACCGTTGCCACCCTGCTCTGGTTCCATACCCTCAACGGACGCGAGGCGGGCGTCACCCTGCTGGTGCTGATGCTGGGCCTCAAGGCCCTGGAACTGCGCGGGCTGCGTGATGCCCTGTTCCTGCTCTTTATCGACTACTTTCTCATCGCCACACAGTTTCTGTGGGACCAGTCGCTCCCGCTCATTCTCTACCTGCTGGCCAGCGTCATCCTGCTCACTGCCGTGCTGATGGCGCTCAATGACCCGCGCAGGATGCTGGGTCCGCGTGCCCTGGTTGCCCGATCCGCGCGCATGACTGCTGCTGCACTGCCCATCATGCTGCTGCTGTTCCTGCTCTTTCCGCGCCTGCCGGGACCGCTGTGGGGCCTGCCGACGGAACAGACACACGCCGCGCGCAGCGGGCTGAGCGAAAGCATGCATCCCGGCGACATCAGCCGGCTGGTGCGCTCCGACGCGCCGGCCTTCCGGGTGCGCTTCGACGGCCCCCTGCCGGCCCCCTCGGAGCGCTACTGGCGTGGCCCCGTGCTGGATCGCTTCGACGGGCGTGGCTGGCAGCGCGGCAAGCCGGTGCCTTCGGTGCAACGGGGTCAGCTCCAGCTGCTCGAGAGCGGGCCACAACATGCCTATACGCTGTGGCCGAACGACCCGGAAAGCCACTGGATCACACCGCTGGAGTTTCCCCGTGCCCTGCCACCGGGCCTCCGCGCTACGGGTCATCTGGAATTCCTGCGCAAGGAGGGCAGTCATCCCGGGGCGTGGTCGTTCACCAGCGTGACCCGCTACCGGCTGGATCCGGAAACGCCCATTGGCGGCCATCCGCGCTATCTTCAGTTACCGCCTGGTGCCGCCCCGCAGGCGCGCAAGCTGGCCCGGCGCTGGCGCAGCGAGGCCGGCGACAACGACATGGCCGTGATCCGCAAGGCACTCGACTTCTTCAACCGGGAAGCGTTCCACTACACCCTTAGCCCACCGCGCATTGCCGGTGATCCGGTGGATGGTTTCCTGTTCCAGACCCGACGCGGTTTCTGCGAGCACTATGCCGGCAGTTTCGTGGTGCTGATGCGGGCTGCCGGTATCCCGGCACGCGTGGTCACCGGCTATCAGGGCGGAGAATACAATGCGCTGGGCGGCTACCTCCTGATCCGCCAGTCCGATGCCCATGCCTGGGCCGAGGCATGGCTGCCCGGGCAGGGCTGGCTGCGGGTGGATCCGACTGCTGCCGTGGCCCCGGAACGCATCGACGA
>RFHG01000015.1 GCA_003696465.1 Gammaproteobacteria bacterium
AGCAACTGCATGCCGAGGCAGATGCCCAGCACGGGCTGCCGCAGCCCCCGGATGACCTCGTCGAGGCCTCGCTCCCGAAGGTACTGCATGGCGCTGCTGGCCTCCCCCACACCGGGGAAGATGACCCGCTCAGCCGAGCCTATCACGGCGGGGTCGTCGGTCAGAACGGCCTGCACCCCCAGTCGCTCCAGGGCATTGAGCACCGATTGTATGTTGCCTGCATTGTAGCGGATGATGGCGGTCATTTTGGTGAGGATTATTTATGAGGATTATGGAGGATTATTGGGATTATGGAGGATTATTGAAGTTTAGTCCCGAGTCCCGAGTCCCGTTCGTCACGTTTGTCACGCCCGTCATGCCCCTCACGCCCCTCACGCCTCAAATACTTCCTTTCGTCGTTGGCAATGCCGGGTCTTCGGGGTCTCGTCTGGTGGCCATTCGGATGGCGCGGGCAAAGGCCTTGAAGATGGCTTCGATTTTATGGTGTTCGTTGGTGCCCGAGGCCTGGATGTGCAGGTTGCAACGGGCGGCGTCGCTGAAGGATTTGAAAAAGTGCATGAACATTTCAGTGGGCATGTCGCCGATTTTTTCCCTTCGGAAAACTGCTTCCCAAACCAGCCAGGGGCGGCCGCCGAAGTCGATGGCCACTTGTGCCAGGCAGTCGTCCATGGGCAGGCAAAAGCCATAGCGTTGGAGGCCCCGCTTGTCGGCCAGGGCCTGGGCGAAAGCCTCACCGAGTGCCAGGGCGGTGTCTTCGATGGTGTGGTGTTCGTCCACGTGCAGGTCGCCGGTGACCTGAATGTCCAGGTCGAGGCGGCCGTGGCGGGCCAGTTGGTCGAGCATGTGGTCGAAAAAGCCGAGACCGGTTTGGATCTGGCTGTGGCCTGAGCCGTCGAGGTTGAGCTGGATGCGGATGTCGGTTTCGTTTGTCTTTCGGTGAACTTCTGCGCAGCGGGGTGGCAAGCGCAGGAACTGCCAGATGTCGTCCCAGGATTGGGCGAGCAGGGCCATGCGCCCTCGCCAGGGCTCCAGGTCGAAAAGGCCCTGCAGGCCGATGGCACGGGCGCCGAGGTTTTCGGCTAACTCGACGTCGGAGGGGCGGTCGCCGATGACGAAGCTGTTGGCCAGGTCGTAATCGCCCTGGAGGTACTGGGTCAGCATGGCGGTGCCGGGTTTGCGGGTGGGGGCGGGCTTGTCGGCCGTGCTGCGGTCCACGAAAATGGCGTCGAAGCGGATTCCTTCGTTTTCGAGCAGTTGGAGCAGCTTGCCTTGCACGCGGTTGAAATTTTCCTCGGGGTAAGCCGGCGTACCCAGGCCGTCCTGGTTGGTGACCATGACGAGCTCGAAGTCCAGCTGGGTGCGGATGCGGTACAGGTTGCGGATGACACCCGGCAACAGCACCAGCTCGTCGAGGGTGTTGACCTGGTAGGTCACAGGTGGCTCTTCGATGAGGGTGCCGTCGCGGTCGATGAAGAGGACTCGTTTTTTCATGTTTGAGGATTATGATGATTATGGAGGATTATGGGGATTATGAGGATTATGGGGTTGGGGCGATTCGGGACAAGCGTTCCAGGGTTTTGAGCAGCAGCTCGTTTTCCTGGCTGGTGCCGACGGTAATGCGGAGACAGCCGTGGCAGTGGATTTCCGAACTGCGGTTTCTGACGATGATGCCCTCGTTGCGCAGCGACCGGAAAACCTCATCAGCTTGCCGGAAGCGCACCAGCAGGAAGTTGGCTTCGGAGGGGAACACCCGCTGCACGATGGGGAGGGCCTGCAAGCGCTCGGCCAGGAGCAGCCGCTCGTGATACAGCCGGTCGAGGTATTGGTCGAAGGCCCCGGTGTTTTCCAGTGCTGTGAGGGCGGCCCGCTGGGTGAGCTCGCTGATGTTGTAGGGGTATTTCACCTTATTAAATAAGTCAATGATGGACTCGGCGGCGAAGGCCATGCCCAACCGGGCGCCAGCCAGGGCCCAGGCTTTCGACAAAGTCTGGAGGATGACCAGGTTCGGGAATTCCGGCAGGCGGCTCAGCCAGGAGGGTTGCGAAGCGAAGTCAATGTACGCCTCGTCGAGCACGACGATGCCGGGGAATTCCCGCAGTAGAAACTCCACGTCGGCTGGGCGCAGCAGATTGCCGGTAGGGTTGTTGGGGCTGCACAGGAACAGCAGCTTCGAGCGCTGGTCGGCGGCAGCCAGCAC
Organism: Gammaproteobacteria bacterium; assembly: GCA_003696465.1. Classification (GTDB taxonomy): domain Bacteria; phylum Pseudomonadota; class Gammaproteobacteria; order J044; family J044; genus J044. The sequence continues at coordinate 2,198 of RFHG01000015.1, forward strand.
GGCCTCGGGGCGCAGACGGAAATGGCGGTCCAGGGGCACCTGCCGCTGCTCCACCCCGTGGATGCCTGCCAGCACGCCGTACATGCCGTAAGTGGGCGGGCAGGTGATGACGTTGTCGAGGCCGGGTTCGCAGAAGATGCGCAGCAGCAGGTCGATGGCTTCGTCGCTGCCGTTGCCGAGGAAGATGTTTGCTTCGCCAATGCCCTTCAATTTGGACAGGCGCCTTTTGAGCCGGAGCTGCAGCGGGTCGGGGTAGCGGTTGAGGCCCAGGCCGCTGAGGTCTTCGGCGTTTTCGTTGGCGTCGAGCCAGGCCCTGGCTTCACCGGAAAACTCGCTGCGGGCGGAGGAGTAGGGTTTGAGCGAGAGCAGGGTGGGGCGCACCAGCCGGTGCAGGTCGTTTTTCGAAGAAGGGGCTGCTTCATCGTCGGCACTGCCGTCGGCTTCCAGCCGGATGTCCACGGCACGGGCGTGGGCTTCCAGTTCTTCGGCCCGGGCCATGGTGCTGACGGTTGGACCCAGCCGCCGCAGCCCGCGGGGGCTTATCTGTTGAAAAGTGATTTTCTTCAAAAAACTGTCGAGTGATACGCCGCTGTAGGCACGGGCGGCCCCGCCCGTGGGCAGGGTGTGGTTGGTGCCGGAGGCGTAGTCGCCGGCGCTTTCGGGACACCAGTGGCCGATGAAGACGGAGCCGGCATTGCGCACCTGTGCGGCGAGTGCTTCGGCATGGGCCGTGGCGAGGATGAGGTGCTCGGGTGCATAGGCGTTGGAAAATTCGATGGCCTCCTCCTCGCTTCGCAACAGCAGGGCACGGCTGTGTGCAAGGGCGGCAGCGGCAATGTCGCGGCGGGGCAGGGTGGCCAGTTGCTGCTCCAGGGCAGCCAGGCTTTCGCAGAGCACCCGCTCCGAGGTGGCCACCAGGATGACCTGGGCGTCGGCGTCGTGTTCGGCCTGTGCCAACAGGTCGGCGGCGACGAAATCGGGCCGGGCCGTATCGTCGGCTATGACCAACACTTCGGAGGGGCCTGCCGGCAGGTCGGTGGCGGTGCCGTGGCGCTGCACCAGCGCTTTGGCGGCGGTGACCTAGCGATTGCCGGGCCCGAAAATCTTGTCAACCTTCGGGA